>DASVFC010000211.1:0-17159 GCA_036380235.1 Vicinamibacterales bacterium | reverse complement strand
GCTGATCTCTGATAGCGAATTTCGAGCGGCCGAACATGCCGCGATGAAGGCTATGAAGACGGCGGTGGGATTAATCAGGCACTTGCGGAACAACAAACCGCCGATGTGAACAGAACCTAGAACCTAGAACCTCGAACCTCGAACCAGAACCACCCTTATAACCTTTATAACCCTTATAACCCTTATAACCCTTTCTGGGGGGCTCAGAGGTAACGGAGGAGCCGCACGAGCGCGTCATAAATCGATCCGGCTAGCGATTGTACGAGGGGTGACACTTCGCCCGAATCCATGGATTCCGCGACGGTGACGGGATCGGTCAGCAGCAACCACACTGTGGCCCCGGCGATGACTGCCGCGAACAGGCCGATGATCCCGACGAGGCTGAAAAGCCTCCCGCCAAAGCCGGCCTGCTGGCGTTGCCTGGGAACATCCATGGTCGTTCGCAGGAATTCTATCCGCCTCCGCGTGAAAAAGGGCGCGCGAAGGCGAGACAAGCCTGCAATAGATCAATGAGACGGCCGGGCTGCGGCCAATGTTTCAGACCACGAGGACGAGTTTGCCGAATTGTTGGCGGGATTCCAGCGTGCGATGGGCTTCGGCCGCCTCGCTCAGCGGCAAGGTTCGGTCCACCACCGGCCGGAGTTCGCCGGCAAAGAAGAACTGCGCCGCCCGCAGCAGCTCGCCTTTGCGGCCCATGTAGGAGCCAAGTAACGAGATCTGCCGGGCGAACAATGCCCGCAGATCGATGCGCGCATCGTACCCTGTCGTGGCGCCACAGGTGACGAGGCGGCCGCCGCGGGCGAGGCTCTTGAGACTCTTCTCCCAGGTGGCGACCCCGACGTGCTCAACCACCACGTCGACGCCCCGGCCATTAGTGAAATCCCTGATCCGGCCCGGCACGTCCTGCGTCGTGTGGTTGATGACGTCATAGGCGCCAAGCTGTCGCGCACGCGCCAGCTTCTCGTCGCTCCCGGCCGTGGCGAAGACACGCGCGCCATGCCGCCATGCGATCTGGATCGCCGCCTGCCCCACGCCGCTGCCCGCGCCAAGCACCAGCACGTCTTCGCCGGCGCGCAGACGCGCGCGCGTCATCAGCATGTGCCACGCGGTCAGGAACACGAGCGGAAATGCCGCCGCTTCAACGAACCCGATTGCGTCGGGAATTGCGATCAGGTTCTGGATCGGCACCTTGACGATTTCCGCGTAACCGCCGTCGCTGCGATAGCCGAGCACATCGTACTTCGGGCATTCGTTGTCGCGGCCCTCGAGACACGCCGTGCAGCGTCCACATGACAAACCGGGCTGCAGCATCACGCGGCGGCCGGCAGCATATTCGCCATGCGGCGCGCTGATCACTTCGCCCGCCACGTCGGCGCCGGAAATGTGCGGGAACGGAATCTGGACGCGCTCCATGCCGCGGCGCTGCCACAGGTCGAGATGATTGAGGGCACACGCGCGCACGCGGATCAACGCCTCGCCTGGGCCGGGGACCGGATTGGGAGCCTCTTCGTACCGAAGCACGTCGGGGCCGCCGTGCGCGTGAAAACGGATCGCCTTCATGAGATTGCCGCAAGCCAGGGCGTTCAAACTGACAAACAAACACATCACACCACGACGTCGCCTCAACGACCGGTCATGGTTCGATCGTCATCACGCGGTGCGGCCCGAGGCCGAGCGCTGTGAGTGTGCCGGCAATCTTATCCAAGTCGCCCACGATCACCGTGCTCATTTTTTCCGGATCGAGGTACTGCTGAGCAACGCGCGTCACGTCGGACACACTGACTTGCGCAAGTTTGGGCACGAACTCCTCGAAATACGAATCCGGTAGTCCGTGCAACGCAAGTTGTGCGACAGAACGTGCAACTTGTCCCGCCGTTTCGAAGCCGCGCGGGTAACCCTTGCTCACCGAAGCGAATGCCTGCGACACCTCTTGATCGGTGACCGGCCTCGTCGTCGAGATCTCGCGGATCTCACGCCACGCTTCCGTCAGCGCCGCCGCGGTCACGTCGGTGCCGACGCTCGTTTGCATCACAAATGGTCCGGTGCCGCGGCGCAAGTTGAATCCCGTGCGCACGCCGTAGGTGAAGCCTTTCTGCTCCCGCAGGTTCGAGTTCAAGCGGCTGACGAAGTCGCCGCCGAGAATCGTGTTCAGGATCAGCAACACGTGATAGTCCGGCGTCGATCGCGACGCGCAGGCGTGTCCGATCCGCAGTTCGGATTGCGCCGCGCCTGGTCGCGCGATCGTTGCCAGTTTGACTTCCGGCCGGCCGGGCGCAGGCACGAGCGCCGCATCCCGATCGATCGGTGTAGAAGCAGCGGCCGGGCGCCATTGCCCGAACACGGCGGCTGCGGCGTCGAGCAGTTCGTCTTCAGGACGATCGCCAACCACGATGAGCGTTGAGCCGCTCGGCGTGAACATGGCGGCGTGCAGCGTTCTGATCTCCTCCACCGTCAAGCCATTCAGCGCCGCTTCGGAGCCGAGCGAAAGATGGCCGTAGGGGTGGTCGCCGTACAACACGCGCGCGAAGGCGCGCTCGGCCATCGCGCCGGCGTGGTCTTTCATCTGCCGCAACCGCTCGAGCCTGAGGTTGCGAATGCGGTTGAAGTCATCGTTGGCCAGGTTCGGCTCGGTGACGATCTCATGCACCATCGCCAATCCCGCATCGAGAAAGCGATCAAGCGTCGTCAGCCCGATCACCACTGCGTCCATGCCGACTTCGAGGTCGAGATCGCCGCCGATGCGCGCCACCCGGTCCGCAATCTCGAGCGCGGACTGGCCGCGGCTGCCTTCGTCGAGAAGGCCGGCGGTGATCGACACCAGGCCGTGCGCGTCGGGTGGATCCACCGCCGATCCGCCCGGCACGAGCAGCACAATCGCCGCCACCGGCACCGAGCGATGCGTCACCGCGCGCAGCTCGAGGCCATTCGGCAGCGAGCGTTTGACGATGCGCGGGAAGTGAAAGGGGCGGTCGGCAACGGGGACCGGCAACTGGCTGCGATCGATGGGGCTCACGATGCCTTCACCTCGACGGCTCCCGGCAACGCCAGCTCGCGCTTGCCGGCCGGCACCACGCTCAACGACACCGAGGGTGTCTTGACCAGCCACCTCGTCACGGCAGCGGCCACGCCGGCGCCACGCACATCGATGTAGCGCTGACGATCGCGGTCGAAGTATCCGGGGTTGCCGGTGAAAGTGTTGTAAGCGTTGAGCTGATCGCCCTTACCGCCGAAGCCGCCAATCGTCTGTAAGCGATAGATGAACTGCGCCTCGGTCTGCACGACCGCGCGCTCCAGCTCCGCGGCCGTCACGCCGTCCGCACCCAGTTGCAAAACCGCCGCACGCACCGCCGCGTCCAGTTCCGCGAGCGAAACGCCGGCTGCAGCAGTGCAGGCAATCTGGAACACGCCGCCAATCTCGCGTGAATGCTGGTACGCGGATACGTCCGTCGCGATCCGCCGTTCGTAAACAAGCGTCTTGTATAGCCGAGACGTCTTGCCGTGGGCCAGCACGTCTGCGGCGACGTCGAGCTCGGCATCGTCGGCGGCGAACATTGCCGGCGAATGCCAGCTCAGATAAAGCCGCGGCAGCTCGACACGATCTTCCATCAGCAGCGTGGCGCTCTCTTTCAAGGACGCGGGCACGTTCACGGGCGTGACCGCGGGACCGGGCGCGAGATCGCCGAAATATTTCTCCGCCAGCTCGAATGCCTGGCCGGCTTCGAGATCGCCGGCCAGTGCGAGCGACGCGTTCGCCGGGTGGTAATAGGTCTGGAAGAACGCCCGGACATCATCGATGGTTGCGGCGCGAAGATCATCGGCCGATCCGATCGTCGGCCAGTGATATGGATGGTCCGGCGAAAACATCGCCGCCGATAACGCGATGCCGGCGAGGCCGTAGGGCCGATTTTCGTAATTCTGCCGGCGCTCGTTGAGCACTACCTCACGCTGGTTCTCGAACTTCTTGTCGGTCAGCGCGGGCAGCAGGTATCCCATCCGATCGCTTTCCATCCACAGCGCCAGATCGAGCGCGCCGGTGGGAACCACTTCCCAGTAGTTGGTCCGGTCGGCGTTCGTCGATCCGTTGAGCAGGGCGCCGGCCCGTTGCAGCGGTGGAAAGTAGCCGTGATCGTGATGTTCGGATCCTTCGAACATCAAATGCTCGAAGAGGTGTGCGAAACCGGTGCGGCCAGGCTGTTCGTTCTTTGAGCCGACGTGATACCACACGTTCACGGCCACCATTGGCAACTGGTGATCTTCATGAACGATGACGTCGAGCCCGTTTTTTAGCGTGCGCTTCTCATACGCGATCTGCATCTGCTTCGATCTTACCTACTTTGCCAGCCGGGCCATCGCCCATGCGCCGAGCAACGGCCCAGGTACCAACAGCAGCGAGGCGAACTGCCAGCCGCCGGCCGCGGCGACGCGCGGCAGTGCTTCGATCGTGACCATGGTCAGCAGGAAACCGGCGCAGGTCTGTAAGGTCAGCGCCGTGCCGACGTGATCGCGCGGCGCATGTTCGCTCACCAGCGCCGAGAACTGCGCCGAGTCGGCCACCACCGCAAATCCCCAGAACATGATCAGCGCGTAAAGCAGGATCGGCGATTGGCCAAACACCACGAGCGTGAGCGCGGCTGATGCGGCGCTGGCCAGCATTGCCCACATCGCGACCTTGGCTTTGCCGACGCGATCGGCGACGTAACCCGCGAGCACGCATCCTGCGGCACCGCTGCCGATCGCCAGGAACGCCGCCACAGAACCCGCGGCTTCCGCGTTGGCCATGCCGGAAGCCGCAAAGCTCGCCGCCGCGAACACGGCCACCCACGTCCACATCGCGTAGAGCTCCCACATGTGACCGAGATAGCCGAGTGTTGCCAGCCGGGCGCCGCGGCTCGCCAGCACTTTCCGGATCGCCTGTGGATCGAATGGCGCGGTGGCAGCCACGTAAGGACCGTCGCGAACGACGGCAAGCACGAGCGTGCCGCCGATCACCGCAAGCATTGAAACCAGGACCATTGGCTGCCGCCATTCGGCGCCGAACAGGGCGGTGAGCAGATGCGGAAACGCCTTGCCGAGCGTGAGCGCGCCAATCAGCAGGCCGAGCGCGAAGCCGCGACCGTCGCGAAACCATCCGGCCGCGATCTTCATTCCGGGTGGATAGACCAGGGCGAGCGAAGCGCCGGTGAGAAATCGCAACGCGATGACGGAGGCGCCACCCGGCGCGAACAGCACCGCCGCGTTCGCAAGCGCGCCGGCGATCGATCCGATGAACATCAGCACGCGCGGATTTACGACATCGGCGAGATTGGCGAGCGCGCTGATCAACGTCCCGGCGACGAATCCCGCCTGCACCGCCATCGTCAGCCACGCCGCATGGCCGGGAGAAATGTCGTACTCGGCGATTAGTCGCGGTGTGATCGCCGTGGCGGAAAACCACAGCGTCATGCCAAGAAATTGCGCGAGGGAGACGACGCCGAGCATCTTCCACGCGGAAGTGCTGGCCGCCGTCGTCACCGTACCTGAATCAGGGGAATCTTGCCCTTGTTGGCGACTGCGTTCTTGTGCGCGGCGATCGCCAGTTGCGACATCACCGCTTCCGCCACGTCAATGAACGCGCGCGTGCCGGCGGAATCTGGTTCGGCGATGACCAATGGAATGCCGCGATCGCTGCCAACACGAATCGGTTCGTAGAGCGGCAAACGGCCAAGGAACGGAACACTCAGTTGCTCGGCGATCGTCTCGCCGCCGCCATGTCCGAAGATCTGCGCCTGGTGATGGCAGTTGGTGCACTCGTAAAAGCTCATGTTCTCGACCAGGCCGAGCGTCGGGATATTGAGCTTCTGATACATGCGCACCGCCCGGCGGCTGTCGGCCAGCGACACCTGCTGCGGCGTGGTCACGACGATCGCACCGGCCGCCGGAACGGTCTGGCTCAGCGACAGTGCCACGTCGCCGGTGCCAGGTGGCATGTCGACGACGAGGTAATCGAGATCCTTCCACGCCACGTCGCGGCAGAACTGCTGGATCGCGCTGTGCAGCATCGGCCCACGCCAGATCACCGGTGCCTCTTCCTGGGTGAGGAATCCCATCGACACCACCTGGATGCCGTATTTTTCCGCCGGCCGAATCTGCCGGTTCACCGACTCCAGCTGCGCCTGCAGGCCGAGCATGATCGGCACGTTGGGCCCGTAGATGTCGCCATCGAGCACGCCGACGCGCGCACCGGTCCTGGACAACGCCACCGCGAGGTTCACCGACACGGTGGTCTTGCCGACGCCGCCCTTGCCGGCGCCGACGGCGATGACGTTCTTGACGCCGGGCAGCGGCGGCTTGCCGTGTACCGGGGCGGACACCGATTTCACGACGAAGCGGCTGGTGATGTCGACGTGCTGCAGCTCCGGCAATTTGGTAAGCGCGGCGCGCGCCTGAGCGGCAAGCCACTCGCGCTTGGCCGGCGACGGGTTGGTTGATTCGATGGCGAACGACACACGATCGCCGTCGACGACTACGTCCTTGACAAACTTCAACGCGACGATGTCGGACTGCAAATCGGGATCCGCGACCGCCTTCAATGCGTCGAGGACCGCCTCGGGTTTCATAAGAAATTCAGCTTACCACGCGCCCGAATTGATACACTCTCGCCGTCCCTCTTCGCCAAGGAGATTCCGAATGGCCGATGCGACGCCCGGAAGCGTACCCTCGAGCAATCGCAATGTGATGATCGTCTTGTCGTATCTCTGGCTGCTGGCCCTGGTGCCGCTGCTGACCGAGAAAGACGACAAGGAAGTGCAATGGCACGCCAAGCACGGCCTGGTGCTGATGGTCGCCGAGATCTTCCTGTGGATCATGATCAGCATCGTGCTCGGGTCGCTGGCCATCGTCGGGTGCATCGCCGCGCTGTTCACGCCGCTGCTGATGCTGGCCGAGCTGGTCCTGCACGTGATGTGCATCGTCAAGGGCATCAACGGCCAGCGCCTGATCATTCCCGGCGTCAGCGACTTCGCCAACAAGCTGTAGACCGTCGCGACAGCGATGACAGTCAGAATCTGGGCCGCGATCGCGATCGTCCTGATCGCGATCGCGCTCGATTTGCGGCGCCCGCCCCCCGATCAACTGATCGCCCGTGCCACCATCGGCGCGATTCACGTCTACCAGGCGACCTTGTCGCCGCTCTACAGCCGGATGGGCGTGCAATGCCGATTTACCGTGACGTGCAGTCACTACGGTGAGGCGGTGATCAGGAGGTTTGGCGTGATGCGCGGCGGCTGGATGGCGGCGAAACGGATCTTCAGATGCGGACCGTGGACGCCGGCAGGAACCGTCGATCCGCCGCCGGTGTGATCAGCCTTCGAACAGCGATCGCCCTTCGTCCTTCAGTAACACCCAGCACGCGTACGCCCCAAGCCCGGTTCCAAACGGGAACAGGATCAGGTTGCCGATCGCGAGTCCCAGCGACATCAAACGCGCCGACGGACGATGGCGGCGCAGCGTGCGGCCGACGAACAGGTGCATCAGGCCCCACATCAGCGCAATCACCGCGATAACGCCGATCGACACGGCCGTCAGGCGGGCAGCCATTTCCGATCCGAAGCGTACCGCGCCCGTCGAGGTGGCGAGCGCAGCGGCGCCGGCAGCGAGGGCGAAACCCGCAATTGCCACCAACACGAAGATCGCGCCCCAGACGAGATAGAGAGTGGAGAGGAATTCGACGTGACGCTTCACGCAGTCACGGCAACCCGGACGTCAACGCGCGTGCGCGGACCCCGAGGCAGCCACAGGTTGAAGCCGAATCGATCGCCGTGGACGACGCCGGCCGGCACCGCCACCGTCAGGCGCTGCGCCTGCAGTTCCTGGCCGCGGCCATGGCACGGTTCGCAGGGTTCGCTCCACACCTCACCGCGTCCGCCGCAACACGGACACGTGCGCGGCACGTGCACGTCGAGCGGCACCATCGCGCCAAGGCCGGCTTGATCCGCGGAGATCGTAATCTGCGCTTGCGCAGACGAAGTGCGATCGTCGGATTCGAGGTGATCGCGCCGGAACAACTCGATCGCCGCGCGCGACGACGGAAAATCGATCGCGACTTCGTCGGCAAACGAACGCCGATAGGCGCGCTCGTGTGGCACGAGCGTTTCGAGCGCGACGCGCGACGCATCCGATCTTCGAGGACGAAACACCTTGCAGCCACGATAGAAGCCGCAGCCTAGGTTGTCAAGAATTTGTAAGACGACTACGATGCGCGCATGGAGCAAAAGGAATGCCCGATGTGCGGCGAGTTCATGCGGCTGGTGCACCGCGAGACGGTGTCACGCGTGCCGGGCACGTCGCAGGAGGTGAAGACACCCGTGCGCGAGTGGGTATGTCCGGAGTGCGACTATTTCGAAGAACAGGAAGGCAGCGGCGAAAACTAGCGAGCGCCGAGCATCAACAGCACTTCCTTGCGGATTGCCTCTTCAGCCTCGTCGAAGTTCAGCGCCGTCTCGCATTCGTCGCAGAGCACTTCGATCACGCCGGGCTTGCTCTCCTCAGAGACCTCCACCCGCTGATCTTCCAGCTGCACGACGTGCATCTGCAGGGTCTTCACGAGAAAGTTGCGGGCGTTCCCGCAGTTCGGACACGTCAATGCCACTCAGTGGGGCTCCTTGAACCTACAAAATTGTATGGGATGCTCTGCTACTGACGCAACGCAAATCGGGCCGCGGCCCGTTTAAGACGATGGGTCGCTGACGCACCCTGCCAAAGCAGCTCCTCATCACTGCCCGGATCTGCCATCAACGCCGGTAGAGTTGGCGGCAACACTCGCCCGAGCGAGCCGCGCAGCAACTGCATCTTCCCCGCGGTCACCGTGCCGCTCAAGTAGAGCCGGTCGCGCGCGCGCGTCAGCGCCACGTAGAGCAGCCGCTTCGTCTCCTCGACCTCCTTGTCGTCGTCACGGTCGGCGGCCAGCTGGTGATCGCTGACGGCGACTATCGGTTCACCATCGTCGTCTTCGTCGCCGGTGAAAGGCGCCGGCGTCACCCGCACGTCATCGCGCGTGTTGCCGCTGCCCTTACCGATGTTGACGATGAAGACCACGGGGAACTCGAGGCCCTTGGCGGCGTGGACGGTCATGAGGTTCACGGCGTCGGCGGCATCGATGATCGCGTTTGATTCGTCGCCGCCCGCAACCAGGCTGGCAAAGTAATCAGCGAGCCGTCCGAGCGTGGCGTAACCGCGATTCTGGATGCGCCGAACGAGACCGCGGACCTTCTTCAGGTTCTCGCGCGCCTGCGCGAAGCCCGCGCCGCCGATTTCTGCCGCGTATGCAGACTCCGACAGCACGCGATCGATCAACTCCGCCGGCGGCAGCTGGTCCGCCAGGTCGTTCCAGGTGGTGGCGGACGTTCTCGCCGCCGCGAGGCGTTCGCGATCGTCCTCACGAAGCTGATCGGCAACGGCGGGCCACTCGCCAATCACGGAGGCGGCAATGCCCGGCGCCAGCAGCTTCAACCCTTCGTCGGAAATGCGCACGATCCGCGACCGCAGAAATGCCGCGGCACGCAGGTTGGAGTACGGATCGGCCAGGTAGCCAACGAGCGCGAGGACGTCCTTGACTTCCTCGGCGTCGAAGAAGCCAAGGCCTTTGTAGACGTAGTAGGGCACGTTACGCCGCGCCAGTGCTGCCTCGAACAGGCTGTGGCTTTCGCGAGTACGGAACAGCACGCCGATGTCGCCTGGACCAACCGGTCGGCGAACACCGGTATGACGATCGCGAATCACGATGCGTGCTTCGATCAGTCGCGCGATCTCCGCGCCGACAAGCTCCGCCTGTTCGCGATCGCTCTCCGCGGTGATGAAGCCGATCGCCTCCCCGTCACGCGGCGCATCCTCGATCACAGGAAACGCGTCATTCTCGCTGTAGCGGAATGCGTCGGGACGATCGGGCACCTTCTCCACCGCAGCGCAGACGTCGTTCACGAACATCAGCAACTCGTGCACCGAGCGATAACTCCGCGTGATCGCCGCCCTGGCGGGGTTATCCGGCCGCAGCGCGTCCACGAACTGCGCCGCGGCGTCGAGCACGCTGACTTCGGCATCGCGGAAGCCGTAAATCGACTGTTTGCGATCGCCGACGATGAATATGGACGGTGGAATGGGTCCGTGGCTGAGGCCTTCGCCGGCGGCCCACGCGCGGACCAGCTCGCGCACGAGTCGCCATTGCGCGCGGCTGGTGTCCTGGAACTCGTCCACCAGCACGTGCTCGTAGCGCGACTCGAGGCGGTACCGGCTGCGCGAGAATTCCTCCATCTGGCCAAGCAACCGCAAGGTGCGCTCGAGCAGGTCCGGAAAATCGAGGACACTGTGCTTGTCGAGCGTGCGCCGATACTCGTCTTGCGCGATCGCGAACAAGCGGCGCACCCCGCGCGCGAGCACCAGGTTGAGATCCCTGCGGAACGCCTCGGTAGCCGCCTGCACGTGCGGTCCGAGCCCAAACACGACCGTCTTGTGCCGCTCGTAGTCGGCCGCGGATCGGAAACTCGCTTTCGTGTGGAGCAGCCGCTTCCGAGGCTCTCCCTTTTGCGTCAGGACCAGCGTACTCAAGCGATCGAGCAACCCACGCAGCCTCGCCGGCGGCAATCCGTCCGGCGCCATCAGTTCTTCCACTTCGAGCGCCAGCAGTCCGAACCCCGCGGCGTCGGGGCCGGAGGTCACGAACGCGCGCACGGCGGCGCCATCGCTGGCGGCGATCGATGCAATCGCGCCGCGCAGTGCACTTTGCAGCCGCGTACAGGCCAGCGCGACGCTCATGTCGCGGCCACGCACGAAACGGTTGAGCGCGTCGCGCGCCACCAGCCGGCGATCGAGCAGCGCGGTCAGCGCTTTGCGCAGGCGCGGTTCACCGAGCTCGGTGAACAACAGCGCGACGTCCGTATCGTCGAGCGACACCGCGCGACCAATTGACAGCGCGCTATCGAGCGACGCTTCGATGAACCGCGGCGTCTCCGTTTCGTCGGCCAGGTCGAAGCCCGGATCGACGCCGGCCTCGAGAGGAAACTCGTGCAGCAGCGACAGGCAGAAGGCGTCAATGGTGCTGATTGCGATGTCGCCGAAGGCGTCGCGGATCTCGCGCCACCGCGCCGGCGTGATACCGCCTTCGCGGTGCCGCTCGCGCAAAGTGGCCATCACCCGCTGCCGCATCTCCGCCGCCGCCTTCCGGGTGAAGGTGATCGCGAGAATGTTGCGCGGCGCCACGCCGGCTTCGAGCAATCGGACGTAACGATCGACGAGCACGCGTGTCTTGCCGGTGCCGGCCGAGGCCTCGAGCGCCACGTTGCGCAGCGGATCGACGGCGAGCCGGCGGGCGCGCGCGTCCGCGGTTTCCTGCTGCGGCAGCGCGGCGTCGAAGTCGAAACGCGCCTGACTACTCATCGAGCCCGCCCTCGGTGCGGCACACCGCCGTGAAGCGGCACATCGTGCAAAGGTTCCTTGACTCCGGAGCCGGGGGATAGTGCCCCCGCGCGATGTTGTCGAGCGCCGCCACCAGGCGACGGCCGGCGGCTGTCGTCAGATCCTCAAACGCCTTGCCGCGTTCCTCGAGCGCCACCACCGCTTGCGGCCCCTCGAACGACAGGTACATCGCTTCGCTGGCCGGGATGTCGCGGCCATGCTCCCGTGAGAGCGTCGTCCGGACGCACGACGAGTAGATTGGCAATTGCAGCGCGGTGCGCCGGTCCGGCACGTACTTGGTCTTGTAGTCGATCAACCTGAAGGTGCCGTCGCCAAGCACGTCGACACGATCGATCTTCGCCCGCAACCGCACGGCGCGCGGCGAGCCGTCTTCGCCGAAAAACGTGAATTCGCCGTCGAGCTCGTACTCCATTAATCGCTGGCGAATCTCGACGCCACGCTCGGCCTCCATCGCGAATACGCGATCGGCAATGCCAGAGCCGACCGCCGAGCCGAACAAGCGCGCGCGCTCCAGCTCGGCCTCCGCCGGCGGCAGCGAGCGCAATGCCGGTTCCGCGATCTCGGCAAACAACGTTCGCGCTTCGCTCATTTCCCGCGAGGTGATGCGGCCCCGACCGCGCGCCTGCCATTCGTGAAAGAACGACTCGAAAAGTTCATGGAGGAAACGCCCGCGCTCCAGCGGCGAGCGTGAGGTCTCGTCCTCGGGTTCTTCGGCTACCTGCAAAACGTTGGACACGTAGAACTGGAATGGGCACTTCAGGTAACGCTCCAGACGGCTGACGCTGACGCGCGGCAGTGTCCATGCTCCGGCCTCACCGGTGAAGCGCGACGGGTCGCGCTCCGCATTGCGAGCGCGGATCGCAGCCCACGTTGAGTTCACGCCTGGAGGAGATGCGGCGACTGCCTCGAAGGTGCCAGCAGGCGGATGCTTGGCGGCCGCGTCACGCTCGGTCACGAAACCGAAAGCGGGCAGGTCCTCGATGAACGCGGATGGTTCGACGACGGCATCGGCTTCGAGGGCGAATGTCGACAGGCGCGTCTGCCGGGACGCGAGCCCGACCAGATCACGAAACACCGCGCGCGCCGCGCGGACCTGATCGCGTTCCGCATTCAGATCGATCCGCTCCGGCCGCGATGGCTCCAGCTGCGCGATCAAGGCGCGCGGGTAGAAAACATTGCGGCGCGGACGCTCGGGCCATTCACCTTCGACGAGGCCCATGATCTGCACATCGTCAAGTTCCGCGAAACGCGCCGCTTGAGCGTCGAGAATGCGGAGGCCGCCGCTGCGTGCGTCGGCCGCGAACGTCTGTCCGCCGAGCCAGCGGCGCACCGCACCTGATAATTCCGTCACCGTGCCTTCGGCGTCTGGATCCTGGCGGCGCAGGGCCTCGATGATGCCATCGAGCGTGGCCATGACCGCGGCTTTCGCGCGGCGACGCCGGTCGTGATGGTCGCGATTATGTCGCTCAAGAAAATCACGCAACAGCTGCGCCTGATCGGCGAGCGGCCGCGACTCGATCAGGGGCGCGAGCTCCGTGGCGATGGCCAGCGCTGCCGCCGCAGCGACGCGCTCGGTGCTGCCGGTATTGCCGGCAAACGCGGCCAGGCGATCGAGGCCGCCAAGATAGCGATGTGCCGCCATCGCGGCGTCGAGCTGCGACAACGAGCCGCGATCGATCGCGAACTGGAAATGCGGCGAGCGCAGCAGCGCCATCAAGGCCCGGCGGGTGAAGTTCGCGGCGGCGCATTCCAGCACCACATCGACGGCTGCCGCAAATGGTTCCGCGGCAAGCGGCAAGGTGTCTTGTGCCTCGAACGGTAGCCCTGCCGACGCGAAGATTTCGCGCGCGAGGTACAGATACGGCAGTGGACGCGCGACCACCAGGCCGGTGCGATCAGGCGCGGCAGCGGCGGTCTTGATTCGCCTCGCCACGGCGTCGAGCTCGTCTTCGCGATCTCGATAGGAGAACACCAGCTCGTGGTCATTGCGATCGGGCACGACCAACACCGGCAATTGACCCGGCGGCGGCGCGGGCGTCACTTCAATCTCGAAGAACGCGTGCTGAACACGATCGAGGAAACCGGCGTCGAGCATCGCTTCGGTGGCGAGGATGTCGAGCCGCTCGAGACCGGGCAGCGTGGTGAAGAGCGCTACGTCTGCGGGCCAGTAGCCGTCCGGATCGAATGGCCGATCGGCGATCGCAACAACGAGGTGGCGCAGCGGCGATAAGGCCGGCGTGCCGGCGATGTGCGCGCGAACACCGTGTTCGTCGATCGCGTTCGCGTCGCGCATCCTGCTTTCGTAGGCGCGGAAAGCGGCGGCGAGGAAATGCGTTTGCTCCAGTAGTTGCGCGGCGCCGCGATCGGATTCCGCCGCCGGTTCGAGCTCGCCCGCCAGCAGGCGATCGAAGTCATCGATCGTGCGTCCGAGAAGGCGGAGGCGATCGTAGAGCGCCAGCATCTCGGCGACCAGCGCGGGGCGGACGTGAAACGGCGCCGGATGACCGGCTGCCTCGGCATCGCGAGCGCACGCACCGAGCATTGCTTCACGCTCCACGTCGGTCGGCCGGCGGGCTGACGGCATTACGCGCGACGCCAGGTGGTCGTAGAGCTCGGCGCGGCTGCCGATCAGCGGTTGCAGCGCCGCCGGGGCACGATCGGCGAGCGTGCGGCGGAGCTGCGCTGCGGCGGCCGCAGTCGGCACGAGCACGAACGTATCGGCGGCGGTTGCGGGGTCGAGCGCACCCGCCAACTGAACAAGGTGTTGACGGTAGGCGGTGAGGTCGGCGGCACGAAGCAGCCGGGTGCGGCGGGCGATCACTTGCGCGACGGCGGCTCCATGGCGGCCTGCTGATCGGCACGGGCGCGTTGATACAGCATCAGCGCGCCGGCCGCGGCCGATGACGCGCGCTGGGCAACGTCGATGCTGTTCTGGGAAATCGCGTCAGCACGCAGCCGCAATGCGTTATCGGCAAGCTCCCAGGCGCTGCGAATCAGCGCATGTGTCGGGGCGAGTTCGTCCGGCGCCTTGACCTTGGCGACGGTCTTCGACGATCGCGACAGCTTCTTCGCGAGCGGCGTGATCGCGTCCACTGACGGGCCGCGCATCGCTTTCACGAGTTCGAGCGCGGGCACCGCGCCGTCGAACGTCTCGAACGATCCGTTCATCGCCCGTCGATAGCGGCGGTATACCGGGGCGCGTTGCTGCCAGCGCTGGTTGACTTCGCGCATGTGCACTGCGGTGGCCGCTTCCAGATCGATCGTGGCCAGCAGCGCCGCCACGTCGCCGGGCCGATGACCGCCGAGCCGCTGGTCTTCCGCCCGCACCTTGTCTCGCAGCTTCTCGAGGTCCGACATGCTGCCGCGCGCCGCCAGCCGGGCGGCGCTTTCCAACGTCGACTTGCGCAACTCGTCGTAGGCGCGTTCGACCTTGCGTTCACGTTCGAGGTCGCCTGAAGCCGACGCGCGCATGCGCGCCGCCCATTCGCCGGGAAGCAGGCCGACGGCGCGATCGAGGATCTGCAGTACCGTTTGCAACAGCGTCATCCGCTGCGCCGGAATATCAGAGAGCGATGCCGCGGCGGCAAACTGTTCCACCAGTTCGGCGTCCGAGGGCGGCGGCAACGGCGGTGGCGGCGCAACCGGCAGCGGCGCGCTCAGCGAAATGTCGAAGCGATTGATGCCGGCTGACATGCGCAGCTGCGAAATCACCTCGTCGAGAACCGACAGCGCCTCGCGCACCTCGGCGATGCGATAGCCGTAATGCTGCGCCGGCCAGTCCGCGAGCTTCTGCCGCGCCCGTTCGGCCGTCGACAGCCGCAGCGCTGGATCGGAAATCTGCGCCACCTCGTTGAGCGTCTTCGCCACTTCGCTGCTGAACGCCGCGAAATCAGCGTCGCCGCGCGTGGCGGCGTATGCGGCGGCGCGCACGGATTCGGCGTACGACTCGGTACGCGGCCAATCCACGCGCTGCGACGGAATCGTGACCAGATGCAGTTCAACCGGCTCGCGTGATAACTGGGTCGGCATCGAGAAGATCACGCGATCATCAAGGCGCGCCCATTCGCCGTAACTCGACAGCACACGTCCGTCAGACAGGAAGACGCGAAACAATACGCGACTCGCCGCCGGCTGGGCTGTGGCGATGTGCGGCAGCGTCAGGGCGAGCAACAACAGGGCGCCCGGAAGCCGGAAAACACGCAGCATGTTTGGTACCTTCAAGCTTACCCGCAAGGCGTGCGATTCGCGCCTGTGGAAAAGCTGTGGATGACGCGTCGAAAACTTGTGGAAGTCACGACACGAAAAAATATCTTCGTCGTGTTCCCCCAGCGATCCGACGCCGGCCGCGCGATCGCGGCCGCTTTCGCGCCGCGCTTCGCTTGTTTCCTCGACGGTTTTCTCTAGAATCAGACGCTCTAACCGTGACTGTTCATCGCTACGAAGAAGAGATTGCCGGGCGGCTGTATCTCATCGAGGTTTCGCCCGTGACCGCCTCGCGCTGGCGCGCGCAGATTGCGCGCCGGCCTGGCATGCCCACTTCCTTGATGCCGTTTTACGGCCAGACACCCGAAGAAGCTGCACGGGAGCTGAGCAAGTGGCTCTCGCTCGTGTCGGTCCCGGCCGCAGCCAATACATAATCAAGGGCTGTATGCAGCAGCCTGCCCCGAGACTCGCCGCCCTCGTCATCCTCATCCTGGCAGCGTTGGCGCCCCTGGCGGCGCAGCGCGCGCCGTTGCCGCGAGTGCACTTCGTCGCCACCGGCGGCACCATTTCGAACCGCGATGGCGGCCGCCTTACCGCGGCCGAGCTGGCGAAGTCGATGCCCGGCGTCGAGCGGCACGCGGAACTGACGCACGAGCAATTCACCAACGTCGCCAGCAGCGCGTTGACCTTGAAGGATTGGATCGGCCTTTCAAAACGGGTCAACGAGGTCTTCGCGTCGGACAAGGGCCTCGCCGGCATCGTCGTCACCAGCGGCACCGACACGCTCGAGGAGACGGCGTTTTTCCTGCACCTCACGGTGCGCGATCCGCGTCCGGTCGTGGTCGTCGGATCGATGCGCAACCCGAGCACGGTCGGTTACGAAGGCGCCGCAAATCTGCTCGAAGGGGTGCGCGTCGCCGCCGCTCCGCAGGCGCGCAATAAGGGCACGCTGGTCGTTCTTAACGACGAGATCAACTCGGCGCGCAACGTCACGAAAACCGATGCGCTGCGCCTCCAGACATTCCGCAGCCGCGACTACGGGCAACTCGGCGTGGTCGATCGCGATCGCGTGGTCTTCTTCAATCAGATCACGCAGCGGCACAATGAACAGATCGAGTTCGACATCACCAAGATCGAGGAGCTGCCGCGCGTCGACATCATCATGGTTTACCAGGGCGCGTCCGGCGATTTGATCAAGGCAGCGGTTGACAACGGCGCGAAGGGCATCGTGATCGCGGTTGCAGGGGCCGGCGCCACGAGCGGCACGCAGAACGAAGGCCTCGCCTATGCCGCGTCGAAGGGCGTGTTCATCGTCAACAGCACGCGCACCGGCAGCGGCCGCATTGCGCCGCAGCGTTCGGACGCGATGGGCGACGGCCGCCCCTCGGGTGAACAGCAACGGCGGCGCCAGTTCACGGTTGCCGGTGAGGATCACATCCCGGTCAAGGCGCGGGTGTTGTTGATGCTCGCGTTGACCAAGACCAGCAACCGCGACGAGATTCAGCGCATCT
>DASVFC010000210.1:0-3832 GCA_036380235.1 Vicinamibacterales bacterium | reverse complement strand
CGAAGCAGCGATAGATAAGACGACAACGGTGAATCGGCGGGTCAGAGCCGCCGCTACTTCTGTTCCTTCAGCTTATAGCCGGCGGGCGGCGCGAACAGATCCGCCGCGACCGGTCCGGCCGTGACCGACTCGATCGACGTGGTCATGCTGATGTTCCCCATCTTCGCCATCAACCCCGCCATCGGGCCTTCACCGCCCATTTTGATGTTCATTTCCTGCTCGTACGGGATGCCGCCGGTGGCCGCGAGCTGGCGATACATTTCCGCCATCGCCTTCGCCTGCCCGGGTTGGCCCTTGGCGGCCCGCGGATCGGTGAAGAACCAGCCCTTCTCAACCGCGTTCTTGTAGAAGTTGATGTACTCGGACGCACCCGGTGCGCCCTTCACAATCCACATCGGGCCGGTGAGGTAGACCGTCATCTTCATGCCGTCTTTGCCACCCATGGTGGCCGGCACCGTAATCTCGGCGTCGTAGCCGGCGGCCGTCTGACCGGCGATCGGCTTGGTCTTGCCATTCGCCTTGAGTGACGCCTTCATTTCGCTGGTCTGCACGTTCTGCGAGATCTCCGCCGACAGCTTTTGCATGTCGTAGACGTCCGCTTCCTTCTTCTTCGAATCGAAGGAGATCATCTTCTGCGTGTCGAGATCGAAAATCACCGACCTCGTCGTGTCGCCGCTCACCGTATCGGTGCGCATCTTGTTGCCCTTGATATAGACCGTACCCGGCATGGTGCCCGACATGCCAAGGCCCTTGCCCGTGGTCGTCGACTTAATCGTGACGTCGGCATATGCGGAGGACACCAGCGCGGGTGCAACAGGTGCGACGAGTGCAACGAGTGCCACGAGTACGGCGGGCGCGACAGGGGCAACGAGTGCGGCGTGGGTCAGACGCTTCATCAAAATCATCTCCCGGGGGAAGTGACTATTTTACTGTTGTTGCGACGACGTCGAGGCCGGCCGGGGCTTCGCGTTTTTTCCCCACTCGTTTGCCCAGTTCAGCATTTCCGCCACCGCGTGCAGGACCGATTCACGCGCGGCATAACCGTGCGCTTCGTGCGGCAGCGTCACGTAGCGGACGATGGCGCCGTGGCCCTTCAACGCCATGTAGAAACGCTCCGATTGAATCGGGAACGTGCCGCTGTTGTCGTCGGCTTCGCCGTGAAGCAAAAGGATCGGCTCGTTGACCTTGTGCGCAAAATTGAACGGCGACATCGCCGCATAGATGTGCGGCACTTCCCAGAACGTGCGTTGTTCGTTCTGGAACCCAAACGGGGTCAAGGTGCGGTTGTAGGCGCCGCTGCGCGCCAGTCCCGCCCGGAAGATGTCGGAGTGCGCCAGCAGGTTCGCGGTCATGAAGCCGCCGTAGCTGTGGCCGCCGGCGACGACGCGGTTGCGATCGGTGACGCCGAGCTCGACGGCGCGATCGACGGCCGCCTGCGCGCTCGACACCAGTTGTTCAACATAGGTGTCGTTCGCCGTTTCGCCCGGCCCGACGATCGGCATCGTCGGATCATCGATGATCGCGTAACCCTGGGTGAGGAACAGCAGGTGCGAGGCACCGCTGATCGACGTATACCTGTCGGCGGAGCCGGTAACCTGTCCGGCGTTGTTCGGGTCGGTGAACTCGCGCGGATACGCCCAGAGCAGCGTCGGCAGGGGGCCCTGTGCAGGCGTCCAGCCCGGCGGCGTGATGATTGTCGCCGATAGCTCGACGCCGTCTTTGCGCTTGTAGGTCACCAGCTGTTTCTGGATGCTTTTGAGTTGTGGCGCCGGATCCGCGTAGGAGGTGATCGCCCGGCGCGCGCCGGATTTGAGATCGCGGACGTAAATGTTTGGCGGATCGTTGCGCGTCTCGTGACGCGTCAGAATCAGCGAGCCGTCGTCCGACAGCACCTCGAGCACCGTCTCATACGAGCGGCCCGTGGTCTGGAACAGCCGCTCGGTCTTCAGCGTGGACAGATCGAGACGATCGATGAACGGTCGCGCGCCTTCCGGCGACGCGCCGGCGCCGGCAACGTAGATCGAGCTCCCGTTCTGGCGCACGGTGGACAAGCCGGACGCGCGCTCGCGGCGCTGCGGCGTGCCGGGATTGTTGTAAGAGTCCTCCTGGCTGCGGTCCCACAGCTTGCGCGGCGCGGCACCGGGCTTGTCGATCACCCAGGTTCGTGTCCATCGGCGTGTCCGATCGTTTTCGGTCAGCAGCGCGGCGCCGTTGTCGGTCCACGACACGCCGGCGTAGCGATATTCGGTCCGCGCGATCTCGGCCGGTGCCGCCGTGAACGGCGCGCTCATCGTCATCACCTTGTCGCGATGCGGCACCTTCGCCTTCGGGTCGCCGTTGTCGAGTGCCTCGGCCCACACCACCGTCGCCGGCGCGAGCGGCTGCCATTGGAAGCTGCGTGGCCCGGGTAGCACACCGCCGTTCGGAACGTTATCGGCCACCGGCAGCTGTGCGACGTGCTTCACCGTTGTGCCGGCGCGGTCCCACACTTCGATGCTGGCTGGGAAGTTGGTATACGGAACGAGCCACGAGTACGGGCGACGAGCTTTTCGGACGAGGATGAACTGGCCGTCGGGTGACGGCGCTGCGGTGACGAAGATGGCGGGCGCACCTACTGGTGTCCGCTGGCCGCCGGCGGCGTCTACGAACGCGAGCTGGCTCGTCGCGTAGTAATCGAACAGCGCTTCGTCGTGGGCGCTTGCAAGCAAATCCTGATAGGTGCGGACAGGCGCAGTGCCGCCGCGATGTTCCTGGACGTTTGGCCCCGTCGGCACGCCCGCGGTTGGCGCCGCACCGCGGTTCGGCGCCACGAACTCGCACAACAGCGATCCGCCGTCGGCGACCCATTCGCATGGCGTGCCGTTGACGGCGTTCAGTTGTGCGGTGGTGACGGCTTTGGCCTGACCACTAGCGGACTCGCCGATCCACAGCTCGATGCCACTGTCGCGCTGCTGCGTGAACGCGAAGCGCCGACCATCCGGCGAGAAACCGATCCACGACAGCTTGGGATTTGGCGGCAGCGTCACCTTCTTCTCGTTGCCGTCGGCGATGGTCTTCAGCGTCAGCGCCCGCGCCAGCTGCGCGCGATGTGGCCCATTGGTCCGCGGGTTGATGCGCAGCCCGGCGACGCGATGCATCGGCTGCGCGAGATCGGCGATGGACGGCATGCTGGCGCGCTCGATCAACACCACCATGTCGCGTGACGGGCTGACTTCAACCGTCGGCGGCGGCGGCGCGTCGAGGATGTCGACGATTTCCTTTGGAGGAAGCAGGTAGCCCGACGCGGTGGTTTGCTGAGCCTGGCCGCTCAGCGCAATCGAAGCGAGGCCAAGACTCACGAAAAAAGCGATTACGTGTCGCATTGCATCCTCCAACAGGAGACCAGGAGAGAAAGGACAAACAGGAGGCTAGGAGATCAGGAGAACCTAATTTCGATGATCTCCTGATCTCCTGATCTCCTGTTCATCTCTTTCTCTCCTGGTCTCCTGTAACCTCTCCAGCTCAGCTACTGCAAGCGGAATGACGAAGAAAGTGAAGGGTAGCATGTGGCGCAGCTCGCGGATATACACCACCATCCACGCCAGGATGACGTAACAGCCGAGCGTCAGGGCGAGGGAGGTGAGGAAGGGGTCCTGTTTTCGCCGCCACGCGCGCCAGGCCCAGAACCACATCACGTTCAGGAACAAGAGCACCTTCAGGTTGTCGCGGAGCGACTTGGCGATCACTGTCCCGTCGAGGGTGAGGAAGGGGACGTTGAGGCGGAACGTGTCCCACCACGCCCATTGCGAAATCGGCGCCGGGTACATCGTCCGCAACACGACGTTCGGGATCG
>DASVFC010000209.1:0-3883 GCA_036380235.1 Vicinamibacterales bacterium | reverse complement strand
CAGGTCCATCACGATCGCACCTGCTGACGTTTCGAGCACTGCCTGCTTCGGCGTCTCCTGACTGCCTTGTGCCGTCGCCCCTATCAACACGCACGCGAACACGAGCAGCATCGTGAACCACCGCGTCGAACCTGCGTCTTGAACCATCGTTCGGACCCTCGTTCGAACCCTCGTCCGAACCCTCGTCGGAACCCTCGTCGGAACCCATGTCTGAACCATCGTCTGCACCATCGTCGAGACGTCGTCGAGACGTCGTCGAAGCCTTCGTGGAGTTTATCCCGCCTTTCACCACAGCAATCTGCACCGCAATGCGAACCCGTTCAAGGGACACCCCGTCTATCGAGGAGACGCATTCGTCGTTTGCAATTTCGTTGGCCTGATGGCCCGATGGCCCGATGGACCTGATGGCCTGATGACCTGATCGCCTGATGGCCCGATGACCTGATGGCCTGATGGCCTGTCGGCCTTGTTGGCCTTGTTGGCCTGTTTCGGAGTGCGGTGAGTGGGCGCAGGAGTTCAGTCATGCGCACACTGTTTGCTCTGTTTGTTGGTTGCGTGCTTGCAACATCCGCATCCGTCACGTTTGCCGCCGAGCCGCGTAGCTCGCAGCCGGACGAGACCTGGCGCGAAGCCCGGGTTCGGCCACAGGATCCGCGGCTGGTCGAATTGATTCGCACCGGCGTGGGCCGCTCGGCCACTCTGCGCGACATCGTCAGGCGCCTCGAGGCCGGCAACCTGATCGTTTACATCTCACTTAATCCAGCGATGAAGTCCAACCTCGCCGGCAAGCTGACCTGGATGACCAGGTCGGGCATCTTCCGCTATGTGAAGGTGACGATCAACACCGAACAGAGCTCGGATGCCATGATCGCCACGCTCGCGCATGAACTCCACCACGCCCTGGAGGTCGGTGGCGACGACAGCGTGATCGATCAGCGCTCGCTTGCCGGACTCTACAAACGCATCGGCCGCCCGAGTATTTCGAACGCGATCAGCGGATACGAGACGGCGGCGGCGCAGGAGACGGGCTTCCAGGTACGGCGAGAGCTTGCGGCCGCGACGGCGGCGGCGGCTGCCGCATCACGCGCTGGCGACAGTTCACAATCGTGACGAACGCGTCCCATCCCTGTTAGACTGACCCCCGGCAAGCGGGCTCCCTTAGCGTCCTCCGCTTGGCTTGCTCCAAGCGAAATGTACGAGGATTACTACGGATTCGTTCAGCCGCCGTTCAGCCTGACGCCGGACCCGCGATTCCTTTACCGCAGTGAATCGCACGACCTTGCGCTCCAGCAAGTGTGGCAGGCCATCCGCCGCAAAGAAGGCTTTATCGTCCTGACCGGCGACATCGGCACCGGCAAGACGACGCTGTGCCGGACGCTGCTGGAGCAGTTCGATCAGACCACGTTCACGGCGCTGATCCTGAATCCGTTTCTGTCGGTTGAGGAGCTCCTCCGTGAGGTGCTGCTCAGCTTCGGCGTGGTGTCGAAAGACGCGCTGAAGAAGGGACGTCTCTCCTCGGCCAGCAAACATGAGCTGATTCGAACGCTGCACGACTTCCTGCTGTCGCTGGTGCCGCTGCACGGCAGCGCCGTCCTGATCATCGACGAGGCGCAGCACCTGTCGCCGGAAGTGCTCGAAGAGATCCGCGTCCTGTCGAATCTCGAGACCAACGATCAGAAGCTGCTGCAGATCGTGATCGTCGGCCAGTTGAACCTGATGGACGTGCTCCACAAGACGGAGCTGCGGCAGCTCGATCAGCGGATCTCGATTCGCTGCTCGTTGAAGGCGCTGACGCGCGAAGAGGTCGAAGCGTACGTGACCCACCGCTTGTGGGTCGCGCGCGGATCGACGTCGGTGACGTTCACGCCGAAGGCGTTCGACCTTGTGCACCTGCTCTCCGGCGGCGTGCCGCGCGTGATCAACCTGATCTGCGATCGATCGCTGATGGTCGCGTGCCAGCACCAGGCCAGCCGCGTCACCGAAGATCACGTCGTTGGCGCGGCAACGCGTCTCAGCATCGACGTGCCGAAGGGCAAGGTCAAAGGCGAGCCCGTTGACGGCGCTGCCGACCCATCGCGACGGCGATGGCTCATGGTGGCGGCGACCGTCGCCGCGCTGCTGGTGATTGCCGTCATCACGTATGCCGTGATTCGCAATTCTTTGGCGTCGGAGGTCACACCACCGGTGCCCGGCGTGGAGCAAAGGTGGCTGCCCCCAGCTGCGTCGCCGCTTCCCGTTCCGGCCGGAATGCCCGTGACCGGACCGCCGCCGCCCGTGCCCGGATCATTTTCGATCCTGATCGGCACCTATGATTCGGCGCGGCAGGTCGAGCTCGTCGAGCGCGCGCTACGATCGCGGCGGCTGCCGGTATATACGGTGGATGTGCTGCAACCGGCAGGGGATCTGTTGCGGCGCGTGTATGTGGGTCGATATCCGACGCGCGAACAAGCGGAGACGGCGCGCGCCGGTCTCGATCCCATGCTGGCCACATCCGCGCGCGTGATTCCCGGGGAGATCGAGCGGATGCGCGTGATACCGCCGACGCCCTAAGGTTTTTCGCGATCCTTATAGAGCTTCTTCATCGACTGGCTGGCGCTCTTGAAGCGGCGCTTGACGTTGATCTGCTCGCGCACCTGCTTCCGCGACTCGAGGCTCTGCAGCTCGTCCTGAAGTTTCAGGTAGCCTGCCAAACGCTCCGGGGCAAGGGTGCCATCGTCGACCGCTTGTTTCACCGCGCAGCGCGGCTCTTCGCGATGGCGGCAATCCGTGAAATGACAAGCCGCCGCGAGCGCGTCGATGTCTTCGAAAGTTTCGCGCGCCCCGTCCGAATGCGTCCACAACTGCAGCTCGCGCATGCCCGGGGTGTCGACGAGCAGCCCGCGGTGATGCGGCAGGACGATCAGGTGGCGATGCCGCGTTGTGTGCCGGCCGCGTGAATCGTGGGCCCTCACTTCGCGGGTCTTCAGCATTTCTTCGCCGACGATCGCGTTCACAAGTGTCGACTTCCCGACTCCCGACGACCCCAGCAACGCCCCCGTCTTCCCTGCTCCGAGATACGTTTCGACGATCTCCACACCATCGCCCTGCTTGGCGCTGACCGCGTGCACCGGCACGCCAACCGCGATGCCGCGAATCTCGTCCATGTCGTCGGACAAATGGTCGGCGACATCAGCCTTGTTGAGGATCACCACCGGCCTGGCGCCACTTTCGTAGGAGAGCAGCAGGTAACGCTCGAGCCGGCGCGGGTTGTAGTCGCCATCCAGGCCCATGACCAGGAACACCGTGTCGATGTTTGCGGCGACGATCTGCTCTTCGGTCAGCTCGCCGGCGACCTTGCGAGAGAATTTGCTGCGTCGTGGCAGAATCGCCTCGATCGTCGCGGTGGCTTCGCCGGCAGAGGGGCGGGCCGCCACCCAGTCGCCCACCGCCGACAGTTGTTCGCGGCTGAGCGCTTCGTGACGCATGCGTCCCGCATGTTGCGCCTGCAGCTCGCCGCGCTCGGCGTACAAGCGGTAGATGTAGTTGAACTCGATCGCCACGCGGGCGGGGATCAGGCCATCGGCGGCGTATGGCGCAAATGCGCCCGCCCATGTGTCGTCCCACCCGAGTTCGTGCAAGTCCACGCATCGTAAGGATAACAGGGGCCACCAATGCTGCACGATCTGAAGCACGCGGTTCGAATGCTGATGCAATCCAAAGGCTGGACGCTGGTGGTCCTGCTGTCGCTGGCGATCGGCATCGGTGCCACTACCGCGCTCTTCACGGCGGTGAACGGCATGTTGCTGCAGTCGGTGCCGTTGCCCGAACCCGAAGCGCTAGTGCGGCTTGCGGCCGTCGGCGACAACTCAATGCGCCGCAGCTCGAGCGATTACGGCTTCTCGCA
>DASVFC010000208.1:0-5338 GCA_036380235.1 Vicinamibacterales bacterium | reverse complement strand
AGACCTGATCTGTCACCCGTGCAGCGCACACTGCAAGAAGAACACACGGAGCCGCGGCGACACGGAGGCACGCGTTCGCCGTGGCCGGTCGTAGTCCGGCCATCATGCGAGCGCCACCGCGAACGCCGCAGCCTCCGCGTCTCTGTTTCTCCGTGTGTTTTTGGGGGGGCAGCAGCGCAGTGGCAGTAGCACCTATCTGGCACACGAGGCCGCACGATGAGGCGGCCGCCTCGACGCTCGCCAACGAGCTCAAGGTGTCGGCGATCACCGCCCGGCTGCTCGCCATGCGGGGGCTGACGAATCCAGACGACGCGTCGCGGTTCATGAATCCGACGCTGGACCAGCTCTACGATCCGTTCCGGCTGGCGGGGCTCGAATGTGCTGCCGATCGGCTAATGAAGGCGATCGCCGCCCGCGAGCGGATTTCGGTCCATGGCGATTACGACGTCGACGGCATCACGTCCACAGTCATCCTGCGCCGGGCGCTCGAGTTGCTCGGTGCCGACGTCACGCACTTCATTCCTGAACGGCTGACCGACGGTTACGGGTTGCAGCCCGGCACGATCGATCGGCTGCACGCCGAGGGCGTGAAGTTGATCGTGTCGGTGGATTGCGGTATTCGTGGCGCCGAAGCCGCTCGCCGCGCGCGCGATCTCGGCGTCGACCTGATTATCACCGACCATCACGAACCCGACACCGAGTTGCCGGATTGTTGCGCCGTCGTGAACCCCAAGCGGCACGACTGCAGCTACCCGGACAAGAACCTCGCCGGCGTCGGCGTAGCGCTGAAGCTCGTGCAGGCGCTCTGCGGCAGGGCAGGGAAGTCGGCGTGGATGCCGGCGTTCGTCAAGATCGCGTCCATCGGCACGCTTGCCGACGTCGTGCCGCTCATCGGCGAAAACCGCATCATCGCCAAGCTCGGCCTGCAGATGTTGACCAAGGGGCCGCACAAGGTCGGCCTGCGCGCGCTGCTCGAAGCCGCCGGCCTCAACGGCAAGACCATCGACAGCTATCACATTGGCTTCATGGTGGCGCCGCGCATCAACGCCGCCGGCCGCATGAGCACCCCGGACATTGCCACGCGACTGCTGCTCGCTGCGGACGAGGCACTCGGAGAGGAGGCGAAGGCGCTCGCTGCGCAGCTCGAAGAGGAAAACACGCGACGGCGCGCCGAGGATCAAGACATCCTCGCCAAGGCGAAGAAAATCGTCGAAACCGATCCGGAGGTCGGCGCCCGCAGCGTCCTCGTGGTTGCCGGCGAAGGCTGGCATCGCGGCGTGATCGGCATCGTCGCGTCCAAACTGGTCGACGCCTTCTATCGGCCGGCGATCGTGTTGTCGATCGAAGGCGACATCGCGCACGGATCGTGCCGCAGCATTCCGGGCTTCGACATGCTGGCGTGCCTTGAATCAGCGGCACCGCTGATGAAGCGGTTTGGCGGCCACAAGGCAGCGGCCGGACTGCAGCTCGAAGCGTCGCGGATCAAGGAATTCCGCCAGGCGGTCAATGCCCACGCCGACGAGATTCTTGGCCCCGACGATCTGCGGCCCAGCCTGTGGCTCGACGGCCCGCTCACGTTCAGCGACATCAACGAACGGGTGATGTCCGAGTTCGCGGCGTTAGCGCCCTTCGGTCCTGGCAACCCGCGTCCCAAGTTTCATACCGGCCCCGTGGAGATCGTCGACGGCCCGCGGCTGCTGAAGGATCGCCACTTGAAGATGAGCGTGAAGCAGAACGGCCGCGTCCTGCGCGCGATTCAGTGGAATGCCGCGGAGCATAACGACCGGCTGACGGCGATGAAGGATGGCGTCGAGATCGCCTACACCATCGAAGAGAACGAGTATCAAGGTAGCAAATACGTTGAGCTCCGCCTCGAAGATTTCCGTTAGCGACGTTCGCCGCTCGCTGACGCGGCCTTACCGCGTGACCCTGCCGATGGTCGCGCTGGTGGCGCTGGTGCCGCTGTACATCTTCATCAGCGTTGCCAACAAGGGCCGCCCGCATTACGCACCGTCAATCGTGGTCGACGACTGGATCCCGCTGGCCCCGGCGTGGTCGATTGTCTACGGCGCGATGTATCTGTTTCTGATCGTGCTGCCGGTGCTGGTGATCGCGAACGAGGCCCTGATCCGCCGCACCGTTCGTGCGTATCTGACGATCTGGCTGACCGCTTACGCGTTCTTTCTCGTCTATCCGACCATCGCACCGCGTCCCGACGGCGATATCGTTCCTGGCAGCGGCTTTGGCGCGTGGGGATTGCGGATCCTGTATGACGCCGATCCGAACGTGAACTGCTTTCCCTCGCTGCACGTCGCGCATTCGTTCGTCGGCGCGTTCGCGGTGTGGCGCATGCATGCGCGGCTGGGCGCGCTGGCCATCGGTTGCGCGGCCGTCGTCGGGCTGTCGACGTTGTTCACCAAGCAGCATTACGTCGTCGACGTGATCGCCGGCTTCGCACTCGGCGTCGCGGCCTATGCGCTGTTCATCAGAGGCTTCACGCGGGAACAGGCGGGCGCGGAGGAGCGGCGCGTGGCACCGGCGGTGGCGATCGCACTCGCCTCCGGGATCGGCGTGTGGGTCGTGGTTGCCTTTGGCTTCTATCTCGCCGGCGCCGGGCCGGGCGCGAGCGCGCCGACACTGTGACGCGCACCGCGTTGATTGTCGGGGCTGGGATCGGCGGCTTATCCGCGGCGATCGCCTTGCGCCGCGCCGGCTGGCACGTTCGCGTCTTCGAGCAGGCCGCCTCGCCGCGTGAGCTCGGCTTCGGCGTGGCGCTGGCGCCGAATGCCGTCGCCGCCCTGCGCGAGTTGGGCGTCGCCGACACGGTGCTGAGTCGCGGTTTCCAGCCGCGGCGCGGGGAGTTCCGGCGCATGGACGGCTCGGTGCTGAAGCGCGTGGAGATGGCGCCGGGCTCCCTCGGCGGGCCGATGCTGGTGGCGCTGCGGCCGGCGCTGCATGGAGCCCTGCTCGACGCCATCGACCCGGCGGCGTTCCACCTTGGCAGAGCGGTGATTGGCTTCGCCGCGACGGGCGATCGCGTCTCGCTGCGGTTGTCTGATGGCGCCACGGCCGAGGGCGATCTGCTGGTCGGCGCAGACGGCGTCGGCTCGATCGTTCGACGCACGCTGCATCCAGACGAACAGGCCCCGCGCCGCAGCGGCCTCGTCGCAGTGCGCGGCGCCGTGCACCACGCACTTGCGCATCTCGGCGACCGCGACTCGATCTTGTACCTGGGCCACGGCGTCGAGTCGACGTTCGTGCGCGCCAGCGAGACGGGCATCTATTGGTACTTGTCGCTCGCGCAACAGTTGATTCCGGCCGAGATGCGCAATCCGGAAGCGATCGTTGCCGCCATGGCGCCGCAGTTCGATCGCACCTTCAGGGCCATCACCTCGGCAACCGCCGACATGCGCGTCGACGAGTTGTTCGATCGCGACCCGTTGCCATGGTGGAGCAGGGGGCCCGTCACGCTGCTGGGCGACGCGGCACACCCGGTGCTGCCGCACACAGGACAAGGCGCCGCACAGGCGATGGTCGACGCGGTGACGCTCGCGCGTGCGCTGCAGCAGCACGGCATCGAGACCGGGCTCAGGGCATACGAACGCGAACGGCTGCCGAAGACCAAGGCCCTCCTGTCGCAGGGCCGCCGCACCGCGCGGGTGATGGCCACGACCAATCCGATCGCGTGCACCCTGCGTGAATGGGTGCTGCGCGTGATCCCTGTGACCACGTTCGCGCGCCTGTTCGTCCGCATCAATCGCCGCGCCGGCACGGACGCGCGATGAGCTTGGCCGCCAGCACGTTCGTCCGTGACGTGCGCGGGGCGTTGACGCGCCCATATCGGGTGACGCTGCCGATGATCGCCTTGGTGGCGCTGGTGCCGCTATACATCTTCATTGGCGTCGCGAACATTGGACGCACGCACTACACGCCGGCAATCGGCATCGATCGGCTGATCCCGCTGGTGCCCGCATGGTCGATGAGCTATGCGATGTTCTTGCGAGGTTTCGATCGCGCGGCCGGGCGTGGAAGCCGCGGCGGCGTGGCAGATGAAATCGATCGCCACATGTGGAGGCTGGTTGCACTGACGGTCGTGATGTTCCTCGTCGAAATGGGCATTCTGAGTCGTTAGGACGCGCCCGCGAACTGCGCGACCTGCTCGCCGCCTGGGAGAAGGACGCCGAGGCCGAGGCCAGCCGCGTGAAGCCGATGCAATAGCGAGCCGCGCGAGCCGCGGTGCCTTTGTTGTCGGTGTTACTCCTTGCCGGCGGTGATCCCTTCGGACTGGTACAATCTAGCTAATGACACCCTGGCAGAAACGCGCGCGCGCAGTCGTCGCGGCTGTCGCCATTGGTGTCATTGCGGTCGTGCTCTACACCATGCGGCCGCGAGAAGCGGTGGCACCGCCGGCACCGATCGAAAAGCTGGCGCCGACGGAGAAGATGGTGACGGTGGGTGGCGACGCCATCCAGTGGGGCGGCGCCGAACAGGACCTCCGCATCGAGTTCCGCCGACAGGCCACTTACACCGACGATCAGAACAAGCTGTTCGACGTCAAGGTCATCGCCAACAATCGCAGCGGTCGCAACTACACGATCACGGGTAAGGAAGCCCAGGTCGGAAAGAACGAAAGTTCGTTTCACATCAGCGGCGACGTGCGCCTGGAAACCAGCGACGGCCTCGTCGCGCATGCGGGGGAGGCGCAATACACTGACGCCGAGAAGATGGTGCGCGCGCCGGGCCCCGTGAAGTTTTCGCGCGGCCGCATGCGCGGCACCGGCGACGGTTTCATCTACGACGAGCAGCGCGACGCCCTGACCATTCTCGAGAACGCCGACGTTCAGTTTGCGGCTGAAGGGGCTGAAGGGCCGATGGACGTCAAGGCGGGGGGCTTCATCTACGCCCGCCGCGATCGATTCATGCGCTTCGAGCGCACCATGCACATGGATCGCAACGGCCAGCTGATCGACGCCGACGAGGGCCTTGTGCGCCTTTATCCGGATCGCGACGAAACCGACTTGATTGAATTGCGCGGCAACGCGCGCGTGACCGGCGGCAGCCAGATGGGTGCGGTCAAGTCGATGACCTCGAAAGACATGAATCTGAAGTACGGCGAGGACGGGCGCACGCTGCAGCACGCGACGCTTGCGACCGGCGCCGCGATCGAGCTGGCCTCGAAAAGCGGCGCCACGGCGCAGCGCCTCGGTGCCGAGCTGATCGACGTCGACCTCGAAGCCGACGGCAGCGTGCGCGCGCTCGCGGCACGAGACAACGCGTCCGTCAACCTGCCGGCCGCTGCCGGTAGCGGCATTCGCACCATCCGCTCGACGTCGCTCAC
>DASVFC010000207.1:0-2067 GCA_036380235.1 Vicinamibacterales bacterium | reverse complement strand
TTGGTAGCGGTGGCCACGAGATCGTTGACGCCGGACTCGGCGCTGGCCCGCTCGCGCGAGTGGCTTGCGCAGAACCCGCCCGAGCGCTGGGATGCGCAATGGGACGCGTCCGCTCGCCGTGTCTTAATCGCGTAACGCGATCGACCGATCGATGCCGATCGAGCGGCGGCGGGCAACGCTTCCAGTAATGCTGAGCCGTCGAGTTAGAATGATGCGCTTTCCTTATGCAGCCAATCACCGACATTGCCCAACCCCTCGGCCTCACCGACGATCTGCTCGAGCCTTACGGCCGCGCCATCGCCAAGATTCGCCTCGAAGCTCTCGATCGCTTTCCCACTCGACGCGGCAAGTTGATCCTGGTCACCGCGATCACGCCGACCACGAGCGGCGAAGGCAAGACCGTCAACACCATCGGCCTGACGCAGGGGCTGGTGAAGCTGGGCTACAACGCGGTGGCGGCGCTGCGCGAGCCCTCGCTAGGTCCGGTGTTCGGCATGAAGGGCGGCGCCACCGGCGGTGGCAAAGCGTCGCTGGAACCCATCGACAAGATCAACCTGCACCTCACCGGCGACTTTCACGCGATTACGTCGGCGCATAACCTGCTTGCCGCGTTGCTCGACACCCACCTGCATTTCGGCAACGACCTGCGGATCGATCCGAAGGAGATCCTGTGGCCGCGCTGCATGGACATGAACGATCGCGCGTTGCGCCGCATCGCCACTGGGTTGGGTGGGCGCGAAAGCGGACCGGCCCGCGAAACCGGCTTCGTGATTACCGCGGCGTCGGAGATTATGGCCATCCTCGCGTTGTCTGAGAGCCGCGCCGATTTGCGCCGCCGCCTCGGCCGCATCGTCGTTGGCTTCAGCTACGACGGCAAACCCGTGACGGCGGCGGACCTGAAGGCGGTCGGCCCGATGATGCTGCTCCTCAACGAGGCGTTGATGCCCAACCTGGTGCAGACCACCGAGGGCGCACCCGCGATTGTGCATTGCGGGCCGTTCGCTAACATCGCGCATGGCACCAGCAGCGTGATGGCACAGCGCATGGGGCTCCACCTGGCCGATTACGTCATCAACGAAACCGGGTTTGCCGCCGATCTCGGCGCCGAAAAGTTCTTCGACCTGGTGATGCCGATGTGCGGCCACGTGCCATCGGCGGCCGCGGTGATCGTCACGCTGAAGGCGCTGCGCGCGCAGGGTGGATCGCCCGACGGGCCGCTCGATCTGGGCTTCCCAAATCTGGCGCGCCATTTCGACAACCTGCGGCGATGGGGCGTGCCCGCGGTGATCGCGCTCAATCGTTTCCCTGGCGACAAGGATGAGGATCTCGACCAGGTGCTGAAGTTCTGCCGCACGCTCGGCGCCGAAGCGGCGTTGAGCGAAGGTTATAGGAAAGGCGGCGATGGGATGACCGCATTGGCTGAAAAGATCGTCGCCGCAGCTCAGGGTAGCGATACCGCGGCCGTGAAGCCTCTCTACAATGAAGGGCAATCGCTCGTCGAGAAGATCACGACTATCGCCACCAAGGTGTATGGCGCCGACAAGGTGGCGCTGAAGCCGGCGGCCAAGTCGCGGCTCGAAAAACTCGAGTCGCTTGGTTACGGGAAGCTGCCCGTTTGCATTGCCAAGACCCAATATTCGTTCACCGACGATCCGAAAATGATGGGCGCGCCGCTGGGCTGGACGCTGACGATTAGCGACGTGACGCTCTCGGCGGGTGCCGGCTTCGTAGTGGCCATCGCCGGCAGCATGATGCTGATGCCGGGTCTCGGCAAAGTGCCGCAGGCGCAGAAGCTGGATGTCGACGATCAGGGCCGGGCGATCGGCATGGAATATTAGCCTGAGTCGATTTTCGAATACCTCGATCGTCAGTTGTGCAGGAGGAAGTCAACGCGATGAAAACGTTCATCATGCTCTTGCACGACGCCGGTTTTCCTGACGACATCAGCCCGGAACAGATCCAGGCCATCATCGAGCGCTACGTGGCCTGGCGCCAGAAAATTCAGCAGAACGGCCGCAAGGTGTCCGGCCACAAGCTGACCGATGGTCAGGGCCGCGTCATGCGCGG
>DASVFC010000206.1:0-4914 GCA_036380235.1 Vicinamibacterales bacterium | reverse complement strand
TGCCATATGCGTGTACTTCGTCCACTCGCCGTTGGGATGCTCGATCCACACGTAGTTGTTGTGGTGCTGGCAAAGTCCTTTCACGGTGCTGTCCGGAATCGAATTGTTCTCGTCGTCTTTCTCGTCGCTGCAGCTGTGTTCAAGGCTGTCGTCCTGCGGCGTTACGCCGTCGGCGGCGAGGCCGTCGCCAAAACCGTTGCTGTTGCCGTGGTGATCGCGAATCCGGCGAATGATGCCGGAGGCGGCGGCGACGATGGTGTTGCCGTCGCCGCCGCCGAGATCAACGCGGTTCGGCGTGTTCGGATGGCTGTGGTGATCGTTGTTGGCACTGACGCTCGACCCATCGATGTACGGAATCCGGTAGATGCCGGCAGACGTGGTAAAGGGTCCGTGATCCGCGAGCGGCACGGCCGGCGCCGTGATAAAGGCGACGCCGACGACCAGAAGGCCGGCGGCGACACGACCTGGTGCAGCAATGACGTGTTGAAGATTGCGCAGCATGGATAGCCGCGGATCGCGTGTTTGCATCAAAAACCTCCAGCGGGGGGAAGCGTGAGGCTACAGCACCGCTCCATCGCCGGCAATCCCCCTTTGGGGGTATGCCGCACAAAGGGCGATGCCTGGAAGCGCGCGCCAATTCTGCATAGTTATCGCGGCTGGTGACGTGATGGGATCCGGCGCGCGTGTTCAAGCGCTGGCTGCGCCGGATCCTGTCCGCGTTCGCGTTCCTGTTGCTCGGTTTGATCCTGGGCGGCGCGGTGAACGCCAAGCTTTCTTTGCCCGACTTGAAGCCGTGGCACCGCGTGCGTCTCGATGACGTCACCGCAGCAACGCTCGATCGAAATTTCACCTTTCAAGATTACGCGGAGCGGGAAGAGCAACTGTTCGCGGCGGTGCGCGCGCTCGAGACCCGTATCGACCGCAACGATCGCACGAGCGTCAACCGCTATCACGGCGGCAGCCGATCGAACCCGCAGCGCGCGGAGAAAGACTGGAACCGTTCGTATGAAACGGAGCCGTCGACCACCCTGCGAGGTGGAGCGCTGTTGTTGCACGGGCTGACCGATTCGCCTTACAGCATGCGCGCGATGGCAGGTGTGTTGCGAGACGCCGGCTTCTATTCGCTGGCGTTGCGCGTGCCGGGACATGGGACGGTGCCATCGGGACTCGTCACCGCGGAGTGGGAGGACTGGGTCGCCGCGGCGCGCGTCGGAGTTCGTCATGTTCGCAGCCGCATTCCCGCAGACGCGCCTTTGATCCTGGTCGGCTACTCGAACGGCGGCGCGATCGCGCTCAAGTACACGTTCGAAACGTTGCTGCGCCAGGATGACCCGATGCCGTCGAAGGTGGTTCTGCTCTCACCGATGATTGGCGTAACGCCGGCGGCGCGTCTCGCGCGCTGGATCGGCATGCTCGGCATGGTGCCGTACTTTGAAAAAGCGTACTGGATCGACGTCGTTCCCGAGTACAACCCGTTCAAGTACAACTCGTTTCCCGCCAATGCCGGATTTCAGACGTCGCGGATCACCCGCGCGCTCGATGCCGATCTCGGTCGCATCGGAGCCGCGGGTCTCGGCGATCGCCTGCCGCCGATCCTGACCTTCCTCTCGATCGTGGATTCAACCGTGAGCGCGCGCGCAGTGGTCACGTCGCTCTACGAGCGGTTACCGGCAAACGGCAGTGCGCTGGTGCTCTTCGACGTCAATCACCTCGCTGGCGTCGATGAGTTCATCCAACCCGCGGACCTGGAGACCGGGCAACGGTTCATTGACGCGTCGCCGCGCCGCTATCAGCGGGTGCTCATTACCAACACGTCGCGGGACGCGCGCGACGTTGAAGCGCGTGTCATCGATGCCGGGGTTGGCGCCGTCAATCACCTGCCGCTTGGCATGGCGTGGCCTGCCGACGTCTTCTCGCTGACGCATATCGCGCTGCCATTCAGGCCCGACGATCCACTCTACGGGTATGAGCCCGGACCGTCGTCGCCGATGGTGAATCTCGGGCGATTGAGCCCGCGCGGCGAAAAGGGTGTGCTGACCGTCGCCACCGACGCGTTGATGCGTCTCGGCGCAAATCCGTTCTTCGAGGTTGTGGCGGCACGCACCGCCGCCTTCGTGAATCGTTGACGCTACGGCGTCACGCGCGTCCACGACTTGTCAGGGTTGAAGCGGGTAATGGCGGCGACCGCCGATGCCGTATCCTTGCCAAGACTCTTCTCGTACACCACGCCGTCCTGGTTCACCATAAACGTCATTACCCCAGACAGTCCGGGTTGCGCCGGCCACGCGATCATCGCGAACCCGCCGGACAACTCGCCCTTGACGATGTAGTTCTTGGCGCCGCCCGCGGCGGCAGGGCCCTGCGCTTCGAGGATGCGGAAGTAGTAGCCGTGAAACGGGCTGCGGCCCTTGGCGTTCGCAGCCGCCCTTCCTTCGACAGCAGCCTCAGCGACGAGGTCGCCGAGCGGGCTGCGCGGCTTGCCGGGATCCGCCGGCCAATACAATCCATTTTCGGTACCGGGCTCGCTGGCGACTCGGCGCGCGTAGATGCCGGCCGGCTTGCCGTCATGCCCGCGGCTGGCATACAGCTTTTGCGCTTTGACGAATGTGTTCGCGACGCGAATTGCCGCAAGCTCGTTGCGGCCGATGCGGCGGGCCAGCACTTCTTCCCTGCCTGCGGCAGCATCGAAGGTCCAACCGCGAGCACCTTTCACCAGCGGAACCGGGAACGGCCACGCTTCGTGCCCGATCACCAACTCCTTGTGAGTGGCGTCGCGATCTTCAAGCTTCCAGTGCTGCGCCATGGCGGCCACGAACACGTCCCGGTTTCTTCGCGCGGTTGCGGCATCAGAGGAGGTCGCAAGATCATCGCTGCCCTTGCCAAGCAATGCGACGAGCGCTGTCAGATCTGAGGCTTTCGCTGCGGCACCGAGCGCCTCCACGGCTTCCTCGGGCGTCGCGAATGCCGGTTGCGCCGCGGTTGGAGACTGCGCCGCCATCACCACGGACAACAGCGCGGCCAAGACGACCGCCAGACAGGTTTTCGTCGCGGCGCTCATCGTCGTCTCCCACCTCTGTTACCGCCGGAAGCGCGTGACGTGCTGCTCTTGCCCCGGCTGCTCGCGGCGCGTTCCGAGCGACCGCTCGAATAACCGGAGAACGCATCCGACGATGTGCCGCTGCGTTCAGCGGTGGCCGCGCGACTGCCCGAGCTGCCGCGTGATTCGGTGGTTGCGCGAGTTGCCGCGCGTTGCTCCGCGGTCGCGGTCTGGCGTTGCGGCTGCGTGCCGCTTTCCAGCCGATTCTCCTGGCGATCGGTACGTTGCTCCTGGGTGTTCTCCCTGCGTTCCGTTCGCTCCTCGGTGACGTTCTCGCGGTTTTCGCGCAAGTCCTCGCGCGCGTCTTCGCGGTTGTCATACCAGTCTTCTCGCGCGTCTTCGCGATCGTCGTACCAATCGTCCCAGGCGTCGTTGTACATCGCCGGACCGCCGTACCAGCCATAGGGTCCGTAGTAATAGTCGTTGTCGATCGCCGCGCCAATCGCGATGCCGACACCGAAACCGACCAGCGCTCCGGCGACAGCGGCTTCCGTATCGTCATCGTCGTCTTCCACCACGATGGTGGTCGTTGTCGGGGGCGGGTTCGTGTAGACCACCTGCGGGTTATATTGCGGCACGTAAACGATTTGCGGATTCGCCGGTTCGATCACGATCGCCTCAGTGCCCGTCGCGGTCTTTTTCACTTCGACATTCTGCTGCTGGCTGTCTTTGAGCGTCCCGGCTTTGACCGCGTTGGCGCGCAAGCGCTGGATGCTTTCCATGACGGCCTGGCGATCGCTCGTAAATGCCTGGCCGACCTCGGTGGTCCAGGCAACGTTGTCGGCCATGAAGTTCACGACTTTGGGAAACAACGCAAGCAGCACGAGGCTCGGCTCGAACCCGGCCGTGCGGGCGGCGTCCTGCAGCGCCGTCCCGGTCACGGCCTTGTTGCGGATCAGCCAGCCGCTGAATTCCTGCACTCGGCGGGGAATCTTGGATGACTCGAGCATCTGCGCCAGCAATTGGTCCGGGTAAAGCGCCACGGGCGCCAGCAGCGAATCGAGTGAAGCTGCCGTGGGTTTGGCCTGGTTCTGGAAACCAGAGCAGACGGCGCCAAACAGCAGCACGCCGACGATGGCGAGAGTTCGCGTCATAGGTGTCGTTTGTCACTTTTTTCGCACCGCGACTATGCGGAACTGGCATGCGGTGTCAGCAATCAGGCCCGAAGAACCACGAGATGTCGATCGTGTAATCAACGTCCTGACGACGATCGCCGACAATCCACACCTTGTAAGTGGGAGGCGTGCCTAGAACCTCCGGGTTGCCTCGGCCGTGCGTGACAATCACGGTGGTCACGATGCCGTCTTCGGTTGAACCGCCACGCGCGAGCACACGGCACGCATCGCCGGGCACTGTCGCTGAAAGGTCTAAGGAATCACACGCGGCGCGAGTAACGTAAACCGCGAGTCGCGGCGCGTCCGGCAGGCGCATACCGTTCCACGAAATATCGAGGTTGTTCTGGCTGCCGTCCGTGGCGTAGCGGACGATGTGTGAAACCACCTCGCCGGCGAACACCGTGCCCGCAACCGGCTCAACCGTGCCGCGCCGCTGGCGAGACACGCAGGTCGGTCCGGTGATGCAGGCCGACATCATGGCTAGTGCGAGCAGGATGGCGACGATTTTCATCTCTAGCCCCTACACTAAATGTGCCAACGACGGCGCGAACGGCTCACGCAGCAGGTTCGGGGCCGGCAGTTGCCGTGGTGGAGGTGCACGGACTACAATTGGATCTTCCCTGAGTGGGCCAGTAGCGCAGTTGGGAGCGCGCATGAATGGCATTCATGAGGTCACCGGTTCGATCCCGGTCTGGTCCACCA
>DASVFC010000205.1:0-3546 GCA_036380235.1 Vicinamibacterales bacterium | reverse complement strand
TGAGCGACTTCACGCGGTTGCGGATCAGTGGCAAGCAGGTGATAGAACGTCACCACGCCCCAGGCTTCCGCAGGCGGGACCGCCAGCCGGCGGCAGATGTAATTGAGAGCGCCGTGGCTGATCCAACCGATGCCGTCTTGCACGGCGTGAAGCGCCGGCAACAGCAAATCGCGATCGCCGGTGACCTGGCGTCCGCCAATCGCGGTGCGGCCGTCGCGGCCGACGTCACGGACGCCGCCGTCCCACCCGCCGGCTGGAGGACCCAGCAACCGATCGACCGCCCGGCGCTCGGCTTCGGTCGCCTCCGCACCGACGATGTGCAGGTCCATTACCGGGAGCCGGGAGCCGGGAACCGGGAACCGGGAGCCGAGAGAGCGGCGCCGGCACCTTGCGGTTCCCCGTTCTCGGCTCCCCGCTCCCGGCGGATGGTTTCGATCCGAATCGCCGTGGCCTTGAACTCCGCCGTTCCCACCAGCGGATCCACCGCGTCATTGGTCAGCATATTCGTCGCCACATCGTCCGGGAAATGGAACGTCATGAACGTCAGTCCCGGACGCAGCGCGCGATCGATATGCACGGGCACCGTTACCGATCCACGGCGTGAACGCACGCGCACCTCCTGACCCTCGGTCAGCGCCATCCGCTCCGCATCTTCAGGCGAGATGTCGATGGTTTCGCCGCGGCGCGTCGGGTATGCATACGAGCCCGTTTGCACTCCGGTGTTGTATTCCGCCAACCGCCGGCCGGTGGTCAGGCGAAGCGGGAATTCATCATTCAACTCGTCGACCGGCAACGCGTGCGTGACGATCGAAAACGGCGCGCGGGGTCCGCGCACGGGCCGCTCCCATAATCGCGCGTGCAGGAAAATCTCGCCTGGATGCTGATCGTCGTAACACGGCCAGCGGATGCCGTCGAGCTCCTCCAGGCGCTGATAGCTCATGCCCGCATGCCATGGCGACAATTGCCGCAGTTCGTTCCACATCGCTTCGGCGCCGTACGGCCACTCGTGACCGAGGCGACGGGCGAGGTCGACGATGATGCGGAGATCTTCGCGGGCCTCACCCGGAGGGTCGAGGGCCTTGCGCACGCGCTGCACGCGGCGCTCGCTGTTGGTGACGGTGCCTTCGGATTCAAAGGCGCCCGCGGCCGCCGGAAACACCACATCAGCGCGCTGCGCGGTTTCAGTCAAAAACAGGTCCTGCACGACCACGAAATCGAGCCCCTCTATCAACCGCGTGGCGCGATGTTGATCGGCTTCAGACTGTAGCGGGTTCTCGCCGATCACGTAGAGCGCCTTCAACTCGCCGCGCTCCATCGCGTCGAACATGCCCGACAGGTGCCAGCCCTTCTTCGGCGGGATGGCGACACCGTAGAAACGGTCGAACGCGGCCCGCACCTCGTCATTCTCGACGTGCTGAAACCCTGGCAACCGATCCGGCAGCGCACCCATGTCGCCGCCGCCCTGCACGTTGTTCTGGCCGCGCAACGGGTTGAGTCCGGATCCCCAGCGTCCGACATGCCCGGTCAACAACGCCAGGTTGATCAACGCCAGCACGTTGTGGACGGCGGTGTGATGTTCGGTGATGCCCAGCGTCCAGCAGATGATGGCGCGCTTCGCGGTGGCATAGGTATGCGCCATCTCGCGGATGACGGCGGCCGGCACGCCGGTTTCGCGGGCACCCCTGTCGAGCGTCCACGGCATCACGAGCTCGCGATACTGCTCGAAGCCCGAGGTAGCGTGCTCGATGAACTCGACGTTGCTCAGACCGCTGCAGATGATCTCGCGCGCGATCGTGTTCGACAGCGCGATGTCGGTGCCAACGTCGAGGCCGGCCCACACGTCTGCCCACTGCGCAGACGAGGTCCGCCGCGGATCGATCGCATACAGCCTGGCGCCGCGTTTGACACCCTTGAGCAGGTGGTGAAAGAAGATCGGGTGCGTCTCCCTCGCGTTCGATCCCCAGAGGAGGATGCAATCCGTTTCTTCAATCTCCTGGTACGAGCTCGTGCCGCCGCCCATTCCGAAGACCGCCGCCAGACCGGCGACGCTTGGGGCGTGTCAAGTACGGTTACAGCTATCCAGGTTGTTCGATCCCATCACCACGCGTGCAAACTTCTGCGCCGCGTAGTTCATCTCGTTCGTGCTCTTCGAACAGCTGAACAACCCGAAGGCCTGACCGCCGTGTGCGTCACGTGCGGCCGCAAACCCGCGAGCGGCTTTCTCCAGCGCTTCGTCCCACGTCGCCCGCCGCAGCGGGCCGCCGCGAGTGTCACGAACGAGAGGATGGACGATTCGCTCCAGCCCTCTCATGATCGACCTAAAAGTAACGTATTAGCCGGGCGAATACCACTGCGCGATCGGAATCGACAGCAGCATGTATCGCTTACGCAATTCCACCACGCGCGGTGCCAGCTCCTGCATCGGGAACTCACCGGCGCGGCACCGGTCGCGCAGCGCGCGAATTTCGATGCGATAGAGGTCGTTGATCTGCTCGCGTAGCCGCGCCGGCGGCGTATCGGCGCGCGGGTTGAGGCCATGTTCAGCCAGGGCCTCGAGGATGTCCGGCTTCAATAACTGCACTTCAGCGCGTAGAGCGAAATTTCGAGCTCAACCGTCGATGGCAATCCCGGTGTGCCGCGTGCGCGCGTATAGGCGGCACAGGCACCGATGACGTCCCCGAGCTTGTCGTTGGCACGGGCCAGCCCGATCAGCGCGTTGACGGTCGGCCTGACGGCGACGGCACGCGTGTAGGCGGCCTTGGCGTCGTCATAACGGTCGACTTCGAACCACAACTCGCCCTCGAGCTCGTCGATTGGCAGCGGATACTGCGCCGTTGTGCCGGCCAGCGCCATCTGCCGCGCCAGGTCGCGGGCGTGCTCGAGAAACAACTGCATCTCGTCGCGCTCTTCCTGGGCCGCGCTCACCGCGGCGCGGATCGCGACTTCGGCGTAGCGCGCCGACTTGTTGGCCATGCGATCGAGCTCGCGCAGCTTGACATTGACGGGCCCGAGCAGCTCCAGCGCTCCACCCTTCGGCGCCAGCGCCCGCGCCGCCACCCAGCCCTCCATCGCCACCCGCTGCACGTCGCGTTCGTTCGCCACCGTCGGCTGCTGTGCGAGCAGGATCGCAGCTAAGAACAGGATCACTTCGGTCGACATTTTACGCTGTCACGAACGAAAAACACGGAGGGCACGGAGACACGGAGCATGCTTTTCTAAATGCCAGTGCTGCTTAGCGGCAGTGGAAATTGATAAGAATTCCTTCGTGTCCTTCGTGCTCTTCGTGTTACCGGCACTCAGCCTCGAGCCAGGATGACCGTCACGCCCGTGGCGTCGTCGCGAATGTTGGCTGGTTGCAGCTGCGCCGATTCAATCGTGAACGCGCGCAAGCCAACGGCGTGCTCGGGCGGCGGCGGGGCACCAAGCCCCATCCAGGTGTTCAGTCCGAGATGGTGGTGATAACCGCCGGCGGACACGAAGAGCGCGCCCGGGGAGCCGCGCACCGTCGGTTCGAAACCGATACGCCCGCAATAGAACGCCTCGGCC
>DASVFC010000204.1:0-14751 GCA_036380235.1 Vicinamibacterales bacterium | reverse complement strand
CGGCTGGAGGTGAACGCGATCTGCTTGCCATCCGGTGACGGCACCGGCAGGCCATCGAAGCCGTCGGAGTAAGTGATTCGCACTGGCTCCTTCAACCCCGCCTTGTCGACCATGAACACCTCGAAATTCTCGAAGCCGAGTTTGTTCGAGGCAAACACGAAGTACTCCCCAGACGGATGTTCGTATGGCGCCCAGCTCATCGCACCGAAGTCCGTGATCTGCTTCTTGTCGCTGCCGTCCGGCTTCATCGTCCAGACGTTGGCAATCAGCCCATTCTCGTCGAAGTGGCGCCACACGATGCGGCCGTCCTTCGTGAAGAACGTACCGCCGTCGTAGCCGGGCGTGTTGGTGAGGCGCTTCTGCTCCGACCCATCCGCCTTCATGATGTAGACCTCGGCGAAGTACGACGGATCGAGTTCGAGCTGCTTCTTCTCCGCCGGCGTCAACTCGCGGTTGTAGGCATCGCGCATCGACGAGAACACGATCCACTGCCCGTCGGCGGAGTAGCCGCCTTCGGCGTCATAACCCTTCGCGGTGGTCAGGCGCTTCTGCTGTCCGGTCTTCTCGTCGAATGCGAAGATGTCGAACTCGGCATCGTAGTCCCACGCGTAGCGGCGTTCCTTGCCCGAGGCGCGAAACGCGAGCTCATCGTCTTGAAACTTCTTCGAGTTCGGATCGAGATGCGTCGACGCATACATGATCTCGCTGCTGCCCGGACGGAAGAACGCGCACGTCGTCTTGCCCATGCCGGGCGAAATGCGTTTCGTTTCTCCGCTCGACAGGTCGAGCACATAGATCTGATAGAAGGGGTTTGCCGGTTCGCGCTCGCTCTGGAACACCAGGCGCTTGCCGTCTGGTGACCAGTAGCCTTCGCCGGCCCGCTTGCCTTCCACGGTGAGACGGCGGATGCGGCTCAGGAAATTCCGTTCAGGAGAGCTTTGTGCGCCGCCCTGCGCGAGCAACGTCGCGCTGGCGACGTATCGCGAGTCGGAAGGCAAACCCGCCGGCACTACAACACCCGCGATAAACGCCGAAAAAACCGCCGAAACCCACACGTGTTTTCTGGTCACTCAGGCCGTCCCTATGAAAAGCAAACGTCCATTTTAATTGCTCGCCGGCCGCTGCGCGCAATCGTCCATCGCCGCATTAGGATGGAGCGTATGAAGCGGTGTCTATGGCTTTTCAGCAGCATTCTGGTGATCTCGGGCGCGGTCATGGCCGGGTTCGAAGACGTCCGGATGATCGAGGTCGCCGGCGAGGGTGCCAAGTATTGGCCGCGGTGGCGTGGTCCGTCGGGTCAGGGCATGGTGCCGGCCGGCAACTACACGGATAAGTGGTCGCCAACGACGGCGTTGTGGAGCGTCAAGGTTCCGGGCAGCGGCAATTCATCGCCGATCGTGTGGGGAGATCGGATCTTCCTCACCACCGGTTACGGCCAGGGTGAGAAGTTGTCGATGCTGGGGTTTTCGCGCGCCGATGGCAAGCAGCTCTGGGAAACCTTCATCCCGCAAAACGGCGTCGAGTACAACCACGCCAAGAACGGCTTCGCATCGGCAACGCCGGCCACCGATGGAGAGCTGATCTACGCGTCGTTCGGCCGCCATGGCCTGTTCGCGTTCGATTTCAACGGCAAGATCGTCTGGCAGCACAAGTTCGGAATCCTCGACAACTATCACGGTCCGGCGGGATCGCCGGTGATCTACAAGGATCGCGTTTTCATTTTCCAGGACGCCAACCCCGCGCCTGGGCAGACCGCGTTCGTCGGCGCGTTCGACAAGAAAACCGGCAAGCCGCTCTGGGTCACCAAGCGATCGGAAACCGTTGGCTGGGGAACCGCGGTGGTGATCAATAGCGGCACGCGCGACGAGTTGATCATCAGCAGCCAGCGCCGCGTGGCCGCCTACGATCCTGATAACGGCAACGAATTGTGGACCGTGCGCGGCATGACGTTCGAGGTCATCCCGACACCCGTCGTTGGCCACGGGCTGGTGTTCGCCTCGTCTGGCAGGGCGGGCCCGACCATCGCGATTCGTCCGGGCGGCAGCGGCGACGTCACGGCCACGCACGTAGCGTGGAGCTCGCCGCGCGGCTCGCCATTCGTGCCTTCGGGGATTGTCGTCGGCGATCTGCTCTATTTGATCAACGACATGCAGAGCATCCTCACGGTGTATGAGGCGGCCACCGGAAAGCTCGTTTACCAGGATCGTCTCGGCGTCGCGATCCGGGAGGGCTTCTCAGCGTCGCCTGTGCATGTGAATGGCAAGTTGTATTTCACCAACGACGACGGCCAGACTTTTGTTGTTGAGGCGGGGCGCACCTTCAAGCTGCTGCACGTAAACGAGCTTGGCGAGCGCACGCTCGCGTCGCCCGCTCTGGTCGACGGCACGTGGTACTGGCGCACGCACTCGACCTTACGCGCGATCAAGTAGTTCGCAGGTACGTGGGGCCGGGTTCTTGACCCGGCCTACTTCACGGTAATTGCAACGTCCGTCGGCTTGCCCGCCGATATCGTCACCTTCTGCGGCGCGCCTTTGAGCGCTTCGTGCCACACGCGCAACTCGTACGTGCCGGGCGGCACGTTATCGATCGTAAAGCGGCCGTCAGCGCCGCTGATCGCGGCGGCTTCGTCTGTCACCACCATCCACCCGCGCATCCAGGGATGCGTGTTGCAGCTCAATCGCACGTTGCCCGTGCCGGCGATCGCCTTCGTAATGGTGATGCCGGGGATCGGCAGCGCCACGTTGAACAACGTGCGGCCGTTTTCGAGCTGCGCGTTCGTCGTGTGCAGCACCGGATCCTTGCTGGTGGTCTTGACGCTGGTCTTCGGCGCCACGATTTGCACCCGCGGCGTGAAGCGGCACTTGTCGTTCGATACCGTCACGTCGCTCGCCGCCGCGCGCCTGACGCCGGTGAGGACCACGACCGCATTGGCGAGCCGGCCCTGCGCATCGACGACGATCGCTTCGTCCGGCAGCTCGTTGCCGCACACCTTCTGATCGATCGTCACGCGAATCGGCGCCACGCCTTTCGCAGCCGTGGTGATCGTGCCGGTGACGGACCCCTGCGCGAGACTTATCGACGCGCTCGCCAGGGTTCCAAGTATTCCCAGAGCAAGTAACCGACCCATCGCACTCCTTGCGCATCGCGCTTGTTGAGCGGCAGCATCACGCCCGCCGACGCGGCGAGCGCTCCCGTGCCCGTCAATCCCTTGCGCACCTGCGGCGTCATCGCCACGAGGTGCGTGGTGACACCGAGATAGGGGAAGGCGACCTCGCCGTTCAGCTCGAGGCCGAATGTCCACGTGTCGGGCGCGCCGCTGGTGTCGCGGCCGACATACGCGTTATAGACGATCGCACGATCGGCGCGTTGGCGATCGGCCGGCAGCTCGACCTTGAACTGTGATTGCAGATACCAGTCGCGAAGCATCGCGCCGGCCGCAACGTAGGGCTCGAAGATGGTCGTGCCCGAACCGAGATCCTCGAAGCGATCGCCGGTCGGCAGCACCGTCTCGAGCCCCAGCGAGACGATGCGCGGTGTGTCGGCGCGATCGTAGATCGCATGCTTGAACGCCAGGGCCACGTCACCAAGCCCGCTCGTCCATGTCGCCAGGCTGTTGGTGCCGACCAGCGGCACTTCGATCTCGATCATCGAGCGCCTGCCGATCCGGCGTTCGTAGAGCGCCACCAGCGATGCTTCGGTGATCGACGGCGCCGGGCTTTCGTCCCAATGCGCTACCGCCGGAAGAATGAGGAACTCGTTTTCCGGGAACGCCTTCTCGGTCAGGATCGGACGCGGAAAATTGGTGTTGCCGCTCGGCCAGCGTCGGTCCTGACAGAAGCTGCGAATGTGTGAGACGAACGCGGCAATCTGCTCGCCGCTGAGTGAATCTTCGAATGCTGGCATTTGCGGCGACAGGCCGACGCCGACGCCCCCTTTGGCAATCGCGCGCTCCCAATCCGCATCCGGTTCAGGGGACGTGACCTTGCAGTCGGTGAAGTCCATCGGCTCGACGGTCACCGTCGGCTCGTTGACCTTGCCCGACCCGTCTTCCGCATGGCATCGCGCACACCAGGCGGTCCACATCTCGGGAATTGTGGTCGGCTGCGCCGCGACGGCGATCGCAGCAGCCAACATCAACGCGGTCACATCAGGAACTATGCTGGACGACAGGCCAGATCGCCAAAGTTGAGACGAGTTCGCAAGCTGAAATCGCCCCGGCGGCAGCTACACTACTGCCACGACTTCGATCTCGATCAGGAAGTCGGGCTGCGCCAGCCGCGGCACTTCGATCAGCGTGCTCGCCGGCAGCTCCTTGGTGAAGTATTTCGATCGAATCCCGCGCACCACCGCCACCTGGCTGGCATCGCGCATGTAGTAGTTCGTCTTGACGACGTGGTCGAAGGTGGCGCCGGCGGCTTTCAAGGCGATGGCGAGGTTCTCGAACACCTGCTGCGTCTGTGCGGCGAGATCGCCTTTGCCGACCAGCTGACCCTTGGCATCGAGCGCGATCTGGCCGGCGATGTAAATCGTCTTGCCGCCGCGCGTCGACACCACATGCGAATAGCCAGTCGGCGTCGACAAGCCTTGCGGATTCATCCGCTCGATCGTTCCTCCGCCCTGTGCGCTCATCAGTCCCACGCCTCCAATCGGTTCGCTCTGCACGCTGTCTCCGAAGCTGGCAATCAACGGCCGCGCCTTCGCAATCACCTCGCGTACTTGCGGCAGGGTGAGCGAGGCCTTGTGACTTTCAGCCGAGTCCCACACTTCGGTAATCCACAGCGCGTTCTCGTCTCGCGGATCCTTCGCCACCACATAGCTCAGGCAACCGGGCATTTCGCCCGTGCCGCCAAGGATCGCCGCCGCTAACGCTTCGCGGTTGCCGGGCGTCGCCACCATCTTTCCGATCAATCCGAACATAGTGTCCTCGTACGTAATGCGGGTCCTTACGCCCGTACCTGCTGCAGAAAGCCAATCAGTCGCTTCGCGACGATCGCCGATTGCTCCTGCTGCACCCAGTGCCCGGCGCCATCGATCAGCTCCACACCTTCGAGCTTGGTGCATGCGCGCTTCATGCTTTCGAGGCTGCCGGCGCGCTGATATACGCCCCAGTCCGATTTGCCCGACACGAACAGCGACGGCACGTCGACGGTCATGCCGGCGAACAATGCCAGCTCCTGCGACAATCGGGGCACGCGGCCGACGCGATACGACTGCAACCCGCCTTGGAATCCCGTGCGTCCGTACTCGGTGCTGTAGACGCGCAGTTCCTCATCGGTGAGCCACTTGTTGCTCGCAATCGCCGCCGGTGACGGCATCTCGCTCGCAACGCTCTCGGCCATTCCCTTGTCGAGATCCATCACGTAATAGCGCGGCAGCTTCGCCATTTCGGCGGCGCTGTTGTTGGCAAGCGGGAACGGCTTGTTCTCCGCCCAGTCGGCGCTTTTCATGTGGTAGTAGGCGCGGAGGAAGTCGTGCACGCCCTGTTTCGGATGCCACATGTTCTCATTCGCCTCGCGCGTCGTGTAATACGTCTGGTAGTGCTTACGCGGCTGTGACAGCTTGGCGAGTTGGTCATCAAGACCGGGACCCGTGGCCCCCATCGCGCCTCGAGCGGGATCGGGAAAGGCAGGACTGCCGCCGAACGGCGCGCTCATCATCACCAGCGATCGAAACACGTCAGGACGCGTGAGCGCGCACCATCCCGCCATCGGCGATCCGAAATCGTGGCCGACGATGGCGGCGACGTTGCGGTGACCGAGGTTGCCGACGAGCGCGAGCATGTCGCGCACGCGGTTAAGTGTTGAGAATGGCGCCAGGTCGGCGTCGTAATTCACGTCGGTGCCGCCGCTTCTGCCGTAGCCGCGCAGATCCGGAGCGATCACGTGATAGCCCGCGTTGGCGATCGGCAGCATCACGTGACGCCAGCTGTAAGCGAGCTCGGGAAAGCCGTGGACGAGCAAAACGGCAGGCCGCTTTCCAGTCGCATCACCCGCCTCGAGCACGTGCATCGGGATGCCGTTGACGTTCGGCAGCAGTCGCGAGCGAATGCCGGAGGGAATCGTTGTTGCGCCGTAGAGCACGTCTGCATTGGCGCCTTGCGCGGCTGCCGGCCATGGCAATGCGGTCGAGATGGGAACGGCCGCGATCGCGCGCAACACCTGTCGCCTGGTCACCATCCGCGCGAGTGTAATGCAACCGCCTGTCTGCGGCCACGATCTTGCACGTTTGCGCGCCCTATGGCCAAAGCGAAGCAGACCAGGCAAATGAAGAGTCCGGCGAAGTCCCAGAAGAAACCCTCTGCCCGAAGGGCAGAAGCCAAGCCCACCGTGAGCGGACCGGCGCGTCCCTCCGTCGACACCGACGCGCGCGATGTGCTCGAGTCGAAAATGGCAGCCACCGACGATTTGTCGAGACAGATGGCGTTCAACACGCTGAAGCCGCTCGAATTCGATCCGCGCGCGCATCGCCAGCCGGGTGAAGGTCCGGCGTTCGAGCCGGCCGATCCGATCGCGTCAGCGAGCACAGTGACCGAAATGAACGCGTCGGACAAGGTGGGCAGCGGCGCACCACCTGTTGGCAACAACATGACGAACCAGCCGCTCGACCGTGTGCGTGCCGACTCGTCCGCCCGGGCGCTGACCACCAATCAGGGTGTTCCCGTAGCCGACAATCAAAACTCGCTCAAGGCCGGGCTGCGTGGTCCCGTATTGTGGGAAGACTTCGTCCTTCGCGAGAAGATCACACACTTCGATCACGAGCGCATCCCCGAGCGCATTGTCCACGCCCGCGGCTCAGGTGCGCACGGATTCTTCGAGTGCTACAAGCCGCTGACGCAACTGAGTCGGGCGTCACTCTTCGCGGAAGCGGGGAAGCGCACGCCCGTGTTCGTCCGCTTCTCGACCGTGGTAGGCGAGCGTGGCTCGACCGATCTCGCGCGCGACGTGCGCGGCTTCGCCGTGAAGTTCTACACGGACGAGGGCAACTGGGACCTGGTCGGCAACAACATGCCGGTGTTCTTCATCCAGGATGCGATGAAGTTTCCCGATTTGGTGCACGCCGTGAAACCCGAGCCCCACCACGCGATGCCGCAGGCGGCGAGCGCGCACGACACCTTCTGGGACTTCGCGTCGCTGATGCCGGAGATCACGCACATGTTGATGTGGGTGATGTCCGATCGCGCCATCCCGCGCAGCTACCGGACGATGCAGGGGTTCGGCGTCAACACCTATCGGCTCGTCAATGCCAACCAGGAATCGGTGTTCGTGAAGTTTCACTGGAACCCGGTGCTCGGCACGCACTCGCTGGTCTGGGACGAGGCCGTGAAGCTGTCGGGCGCCGATCCCGACTTTCACCGCCGTGATTTGTGGGAGTCGATCGAAGCCGGCGCGTTTCCGGAATACGAGCTCGGCATCCAGGTGATCACCGAAGAGCAGGCGGAGAAGTTCACGTTCGACATTCTCGACGCGACGAAGATCGTACCCGAGGAAGTAGTTCCCGTGCAGCCCGTGGGACGCCTCGTGCTCAATCGCAACCCCGACAACTTCTTCGCCGAAACGGAGCAGGTGGCGTTCTGCACCGCGCAGGTCGTGCCCGGCATCGACTTCTCGAATGATCCGCTGCTCGCCGGACGCATCCACTCGTACTTCGACACGCAGTTGTCGCGGCTCGGCGGACCCAACTTCCACGAGATCCCGATCAACGCGCCGGTGGCGCAGGTGCACAACAACCAGCGCGACGGCATGCATCGCCAGACGATCAATCGCGGCCGCGTCGCTTATGAGCCCAACTCGCTCGGCGGCGGCTGCCCGTTCCAGGCCGGCAAGATGGGGTTCGTCTCGTTCCCCGAGCCGATGATGCGCGCGGCAGACAAAGTGCGCGGCAAGCCGGAACGGTTTGCCGATCACTATACGCAGGCGACGTTGTTCTTCAACAGCCAGACACCGGTGGAGCAGCAGCACATCATCAACGCGTTCCGCTTCGAGTTGTCGAAGGTGCAGGTGCCGGCCGTTCGCGAGCGAATGGTGTCTGGGCTGATGAACGTGGACGCGCGGCTGGCGCGAGAAGTGGCCACTGGTCTCGGGATGGATGAAATGCCCGAGCCGATGCCGAAGGTGATGCAGAAGAAGGTGAAGCCCGAGGTCACGCAGTCGCCGGCTCTCTCGTTGTTGGCGCGGCCGGGCGACGGCACCATCCGCACCCGCCGCGTTGCCATCATCGTCGCGGACGGCGTGCCGGACGGCATCGATAATCTCACCGAGCAACTGGCGCAGCAGGGAGCGGTGCCGGTGATCCTCGGTGCCACGCTGGGCCGCGTCAAGTCGGTCAGCGGCACGCCGGTCGAGATCAGCGCCTCGCTCGATGTCGCGCCGGCGGTCACTTTCGATGCCCTGGTGCTGCCGGGTGGTGAAGCAGCCGCGGCGCAGATGTCGAAGAACGGTCGCGTCCTTGAGTTTGTCAAGGACACGTACCGGCACTGCAAGCCAATCCTGGTGATCGGCGACGCGTCGCGCGTGCTCGAGGCCGCAGGCGTGCCCGCGAGTTTGCCGTCAGGCAAACCGGATTCGGGATTGATTGTCAGCGATGGCGCGCCAAATTCGGCGGCCGCATTCATCAAGGCGATTGCGCAACATCGCCACTACGAACGCGAGTCGGAGCCGGTGCCCGTCGTGTAACACGCGTCTTGAGCGGGCGTTGACCTATACTTTGCTGATGCGTTGGGTCAGCGCCCTCCTTCTTGCGGTCATTTTTGCCATCACCACTTCGGCGCACAGCGGCGTCGGGACTGCCCTGAGCGAAGTCGAAGGGTGGCTCGATCCATACCGCGCCAACGCCGGCAAGCTGATTGCCGCCGCCACCGCCGATCAGTTTGCGTGGGATCGTCTCGCCGAGCTGACCGACACCTATGGCCAGCGCCTCAGCGGATCCGACAACCTCAATCGCGCCATCGCCTGGGCCGTCGAGACGATGAAGAAGGACGGGCTCGAGAACGTGCACACCGAGCGGGTGATGATCCCGAAGTGGGTGCGCGGCAACGAAAGCCTCGAGATGATCGAGCCGCCGCATCACGTGTTGCCCATGCTCGGGCTTGGCGGCAGCATCGCCACGCCGCCGGCGGGGATCGAAGCAGACGTGATGGTGGTGTCGAGCGGCGACGAGCTTCAGAGGCGGTCGGCGGAGGCCAAGGGCAAGATCGTCCTGTTCAACGTGCCCTACACCACCTACGGCGAGACGGTGCAGTATCGAGCGACCGGCGCGTCGATGGCGGCGCGTCACGGCGCGGTGGCGATGCTGGTGCGCGCCGTTGGCCCGATGGGCCACCGCACACCGCACACCGGCAACATGAGCTACGCGGGCGACACCGCGCAGATTCCGGCCGCGTCGATCGCCGTTGAAGACGCGCAGCGCATTCAGCGGCTGGCCAATCGCAACGTCCGCGTCCGCCTCCGCCTCAAGATGGAAGCGAAGTTCGAACCCGACGTCGAATCCTTCAACGTCGTTGGCGAGATTCGCGGCAGCCAGCGGCCTCAGGAGATCGTCCTCGTCGGCTGTCACTTCGATTCGTGGGACCCGGGCACCGGCGCGTCGGATGACGCGGTTGGTTGCATCGTGACCTGGGAAGCGGCGCGGTTGATGAAGAAGTTGAACATCAAGCCGCGTCGCACCGTGCGCGTGGTGTTGTTCACGAACGAAGAGAACGGCTTGCGCGGCGGCAACGCCTATCGCGACGCGCACGCGAGCGAAGCCGCGAATCACGTCTTCGCGCTCGAGTCTGACTCCGGCGTGTTCGCGCCGGCGCGTCTCGGCTTTACCGGATCAGAGGCCGCCCGCAAGTTGATCGGCGACATCGCGACGCTGCTCGCGCCCATCGGCATGCAGGACGTGGTTGCCGGTGGCGGCGGCGCCGACATCGGCCCAATTGCGACGCTCGGCCGGGTGCCGATGATGGCCTACGCCGGCGACGCGACGAAGTACTTCACCATCCACCACACCAACGCCGACACCGTGGACCGGATCGAGCCGCAAGAGGTGTCGAAAGCCGCCGCCTCGATCGCCGCCATGGTCTACGTAATTGCCGACATGCCGCAACCCCTGCCAAAGTAGCGGCATTGTAAAAGGGCCTGGCACCTTTACATGGGTTTTTGATGACTTTTCTTCGAACTGCTCTAGCCGTGGTCGTGCTGAATTTGCCACTTCATGCACAGCCCACCCCAACCGCGACCGATGCGCGGGCCTCGGTCAGTGGCACCGATGCGATTGTTTTCGCGACTATCAACAACCCGTCGATGTACGACCTCTACATCGTGTCGGGGAAATCAGTTGCCGCCGACGCGGTAACGTTGATGGACGGCGACAAGACGATCACGTCGATCACCGTCCCCGCATACGGATCCGTCGAGCTGAAACCTGGCGCGCAGCGTATTCGATTGGCGGGCTTGAAGAGTAAACCGAAGGCAGGCGACGAATTGAAGCTGACGCTTGAAACTGACGGCGGCGCCTCGATCGAGATCGCCGCCGTCATCAAGGCTACAGAGCCCTAGCTACTTCCCCTGCAATGCGCCGGGACGGATGCTGAAGCCGGTCTCCGTCTTCTCGCGGTTCGCCTTGTGGCAGGTCTGGCACACGCCGCCGAGTTCCTTGCGGTGCTGCGCGACGCCTTCCATGTTGTTCGCGGTGGCGGCCTTCTCGATCTCCGCGGCGTGGGTCATCGCCGACGCTGCCCAGTCAGCGGCTTCCTTGTTCTTGTGCGCCATCCAGAAACCCTGTACATCCTTGAACAGCGCCTGGAGCTTCTTGGCTTCCCCGGCCACCGTGGCGCCATCGGTCGCCTTGGCCATGGCGCCGTTCGCGGCGCCCACCGCCTTCATCAATTTGTCGTAGTCTTCCTCGGTTTTGGCTTGAGCCGACGGCAACGCCGCCGACGCGAACGCGACGACGAGAGCGGTCGTCGCGGCGATGAATAGACGAGAAACGCGCATGTGTCCTCCCGGGACGATAACGCCGGGCTCGTTGAAGTGACAGAAGCTGCAGACTCCCGCCACGGCCCGGCCAGTCGCCGCAAAGGATATCAGAGAGGTATAGTTTGGCGCATGCTCAACAGGACTTTGCTGCTCGTGACCACGGTCGCGCTGGCCGGGTCGTCGCCCCTGGCCGCGCCGACCAAACGCGCCCTCACCCTCGACGACCATTCGAAGATCGTTTCCGTCGGTGACCCGCAGCGCTCGCCGGATGGGCAATGGGTGGCGTACACCGTTTCCACCATCGATGCCGACAAGGACCGGCGCAACACCGACGTCTGGATGGTGAAGTGGGACGGCAGCGAACAGCTGCAGCTCACCTCGTCTCCTGATAACGAGAGCTCGCCGCGCTGGAGCCCGGACAACAAGTACCTCGCGTTCGTGGCGTCGCGCGGCACCGAAGAAGAGAAGAAGCGCGGCGGACAGATCTGGCTGCTCAATCGCGCCGGTGGCGAAGCGCAGCGCGTCAGCGATTTCAAGGGTGGTGTCGGCGACATCCAATGGTCGCCAGACAGCACGCGCATCGCGTTCACGGCCGAAGACCAGGATCCCGCCGATGAGCCGGAGAAGATGGATGGCTGGAAGCGGAAGACAGCGCCGCCGATCGTGATCGATCGGTATCACTTCAAACAGGATCGCCGCGGCTACCTGAAAGATCTGTATACCCACATCGGCATCTTCGATATCGCGACGAAGCAGGCGAAGGTGATCACCAAGGGCAACACCGACGACAATAGCCCGTCGTGGTCGCCGGACGGGAAGTCGATCGCGTTCCTGAGCAAGCGCGGTCACGCCAATCCGGATCGGACGTCGAACGAAGATCTGTGGGTAGTCGAAGCGCGTGAAGGCGCCGAGCCGCGGCAGATCACGAAGACGCCATTCGGCGAAGGCGGCCGTCCGGCATGGAGCCCTGACGGCAGCCGCATCGCCGTGCTGATGAGCGACGACGATCAGAATACGGCGTATGGGATGAACAAGCTGATCGTGGTGCCGTCCAATCCGCCGGCGTCAGCAGGGCCGGCGACCAAGCCCGCGATCTACATGCCGCAGCTCGATCGCGCGGTGTCGAACATCGCCTGGTCGGCAGATGGCCAGAACATTTCGTTCCTGTTGCAGGACGATCGGACCAACCACGTTGCGACGGTGCCTGCCGAAAATCCCAACGGCACCCCGACGCGCAAGTCGACCGGCAATCGCGTGATCACCTCGCCGAGCCCCGGCAAAGACGGCAACTTTGCCGTGCTGGCAACCGAGCCGACGCGCATGAACGAGGTCTACGCGCTGGAAGGCTCGAACCTGCGGCAGCTCACGAAACACAACGACAAGCTGCTGACGGAGCTGCAGCTCGCAACAACGGAGAACTTCCAGTCGAAGAGCAAGGACGGCACGGACGTGCGCGGGCTGATCGTCAAGCCGGCAGGCTACAAGGCCGGCACCAAGTATCCGACCATTCTCTACATTCACGGCGGTCCGAACGCGCAGGACCAGCACTCCTTCTCGTTCGATCGCGAGTTCCTCGCCGCCAACGGCTACGTCGTGCTGGCGATCAACTACCGCGGCAGCGCCGGCCGCGGCAACGCGTATCAGAAGGCCATTCACGGCGACTGGGGCAATCTCGAGGTCGTCGATCTTCTCGGCGCCGTTGATGAAGCGGTGCGGCAGGGAATCGCCGATCCCGATCGCCTCGGCATTGGCGGCTGGAGCTACGGCGGCATCTCCACCAACTACACCATCGCCACTGATACGCGCTTCAAAGCCGCGGTGAGCGGCGCCGGCAGCTCGATGCAGTTCACGATGTACGGGATGGATCAATACATCATCCAGTACGACCAGGAGATGGGGCAGCCGTGGAAGACGAGGGACAAGTGGATGAAGGTGTCCTACCCGTTCTTCAACGCCGACAAGATCAAGACACCGACGTTGTTCATGGGCGGCGAGAAGGACTTCAACGTGCCGATCGCCGGTGGTGAGCAGATGTACCAGGCGCTCAAGAGCCTCGGTGTCGACACGCAGCTGGTGATTTACCCCGGTCAGTTCCACGGCCTGACGATCCCCAGCTACGAGCGCGATCGCCTGCAGCGCTACTTGAACTGGTTCAACAAGTACCTGCAGCCAACCGCCACCACGACGGCGTCCAAATAAACGATGCGACTGACACTACTGCTCTGTGCCCTGTCCGCGGTGTCGATGATGGCGCAAAGCGCCGACATGCGAACGCGCGCCGAGATCACCAACTACGAGGAGACCAGCACCTACGCAGACATCGAGCGGGTGATGAATGGCCTCCGCGAGACCAGCCCGCTGGTCCACACCGAAAGCTTCGGCAAGACCGAACAAGGCCGCGAGCTGCCGCTGATGGTGATCTCCGATCCGAAGGTGGCCACGCCCGCGGCAGCCCGCAAGCTTGGCCGGCCGCTCGTGTTCGTGCAGGCCAACATCCATGCCGGCGAAGTGGAAGGCAAGGAAGCGGTGCTGATGCTGGCACGGCGGCTGGTCTCCGGCGATCTCAAGCCGCTGACGCGCCAGCTCGTGATCCTGATCGCGCCTGATTACAACGCCGACGGCAACGAGAACGTCAACGTCATGAACCGCACCGCGCAGAACGGGCCGGTGGCGGGCGTTGGCACGCGTGAGAACAGCAAGGGCCTCGACCTCAATCGCGATTACATGAAGCTCGATTCCGTCGAGGCGCGATCGCTGGTCGGTTTGTTCAACAAGTGGGATCCGCACGTCATCGTCGATCTGCATACGACCAACGGGTCGTATCACGCCAATCACCTGACGTATTCGCCGATCCTCAACCCCAACGCCGATGCGCGGCTGATCGAGTTCACGCGCGAGCGCATGCTGACGCCGATTCGCGAGGCGATGTTGAAGAACCACCACTGGCGCACCTATTACTACGGCAACTTCGCGCCGGAAGACGGCGGTGGCAGAGAAAGTGCGCGCGTCGACCCGGCGAACCCCGGCAACGTTGTCTGGCGCACGTTCGATCATCGGCCGCGCTTCGGCAACAACTACGCCGGGCTGCGCAACCGGATCGCGATCTTGTCTGAGGCCTACAGCTATCTCGATTTCAAGGGCCGCGTCGAGGTCACCGAAGACTTCGTCGAGGAGATCTGGCGCAGCGCTGCGGCGAACGCGAAGCAGATCATGACGCTGACCGCGCAGGCGGATCGCGTGTTCACCGCGCCGACGACAGCGAAGCCGGTGGAACTTGGCGTCGACTTCGAGATCCGCGCGTTGCCCGAGAAAGTGGAGATCGTCGTCGGCGACGTTACCAAGGTGCCGAACCCGCGCTCGGGCCGCGAGATGCTGGCGATGGCACCGCTTGCGGCGCCGGTGATGATGAAGGATTACGGCACTTTCGCCGCCGTGAGATCGGTGACGCTGCCGAGAGGCTGGCTGATTCCGAAGAACAGCGCCGACAGCGCGCGCCTTGCCGCAGCGATCGAGCGCTTGCGCTGGCACGGCGTGCAGATCAGGGAGGTCGGCGCCGATGCCCAGCTCGCCGTCGAGCGGTTCTCGATCACCGACATCACGAAAGCGCCGAAGGCGTTTCAGGGACATCAGGAAGCGCGGTTGAAGGGCACCTTCGATCGCGCGCAGCTGACGGTGCAGGCCGGCTCTCTATATATTCCCGCCAGCCAGCCGCTGGCGCGGCTGGCCTTCTACCTGCTCGAGCCGGAAAGCGACGATGGATTGGTGACGTGGAACTTCATTGAGGAAGGCATCG
>DASVFC010000203.1:0-4002 GCA_036380235.1 Vicinamibacterales bacterium | reverse complement strand
GCGGGCTCGCCGCCGCCAATCGCGCGCGACTCGAGCACGGCTTTCTTCGCTTGTTGAATGATTTCCGCGGCGGTCAGCGCCATCGGCGGTTGATCGGGCAGGACCCAGCGGCCGTCTTTCTCGATCTTGATCGCGACCGGTTCGTACTTGTTGCGATCGATGTACTTGAAAATCGATCCGGCCGACGTGACCGACACTTCATGTTCGCCCGATCGACCGCCGTAGACGATCCCAACGCGCAATTTACTCACTCAGGGATAATAACAACCCTCAAACCCTGATGTTTTCAGTCACCCACACCGATGGCGGCGCGCGACGCGGAATCCTGGAGACCGCGCACGGTCCGGTCGAGACGCCGGTCTTCATGCCGGTGGGCACGCAGGGCGCCGTCAAAGCCCTGACGGCTCAACATCTTGAAGAAATTGGCGCCGGCATCATCCTGGGCAACACGTATCACCTCATGTTGCGGCCCGGCGATGATCTGATCGCCCGGCGCGGCGGTCTGCATAAGTTCATCGGCTGGAAAAAGCCGATCCTGACCGACAGCGGCGGTTACCAGGTCTTCAGCCTCGCCGAACGGCGCAAGATAGAGGAGACCGGCGTCGAGTTCCGGTCCCACCTCGACGGCACGGCCTATCTGCTCACACCCGAACGCGCCGTGGATATTCAGGCCAACCTGGGCTCGGACATCGCCATGGTCCTCGATGAATGCCCGGCATTGCCCGCAACGGCAGAGGTAATCAACCGTTCTCTCGAGCTGACCGCCCGTTGGGCGAAGCGCTGCCGCGACAGGTTCCTGGAGAGAAAGACGCAGGAAACAACAGGTACGGGCCCCCTGCAGTTCGGAATCGTCCAGGGTGGCACTTTCACCGAGCTCCGCCAGAAAAGTGCGGAACTGACTGTATCCATTGGGTTTGAGGGTTACGCGATTGGCGGCCTGAGCGTCGGCGAGCCAAATGAAACGATGTATGACGTGGTGGCCGAGACCACGCCTTATTTACCGGTGCATCAGCCACGCTATTTAATGGGTGTGGGCACACCCCTCGATATCGTCGAAGCGGTGGCTCGGGGCGTGGATATGTTCGACTGCGTCCTGCCGACGCGTAATGCGAGGAACGGTCAGCTCCTCACGAGCGAAGGCCCCCTGAACATCAAGAATTCCGAGTATGCGGAGGACGACGGCCCGGCCGATCCCGCCTGTAGCTGCTATACCTGCCGCAACTTTTCGCGGGCGTATTTGCGGCATCTCTATCGAGCGGGCGAGATGACCGGAGGCACCCTTAACACGTTGCATAACCTGAGCTTTTACCTTGACACCATGCGGCGGATTAGGGAGGCTATATCGTTCGGCAGGTTCGAAGAATTTAGACAGCAGTTCCATCAAACGTTTACCCGCCGCGCGTTGCTTTCATGACCACGACGGACCCCCTGTTCGGAATGTTTCTCGCTCTCGCTGCGTCGGCTGATCAGCAGGTCAGCCCGCTCGTTCAACTTATTCCGTTCGCGCTCGTCCTCGCGATCTTCTATTTCGTGATCCTGCTGCCCATGAAGCGGCGGCAGAAGAAGGTGCAGGAGTTCCTCTCGGCCCTGAAAGTGGGAGACAAGGTCGTAACCTCCGGCGGCATTTACGGGTCGATCGCCAAGCTGGGCGAGGACTCCGTGCAGTTGCAGATCGCTCCAAACGTCCGCGTCGACATCTCGCGGGCCGCGATCATCGGCTACCAGGGACAGGCTCCCGTGGTGGAAGCGCCGAATTCTTAACATCATGGCGAAAAACCTACGTTGGAAAGTTCTCGTGATCCTCGGCGTCGTCGCGCTGTCGATCTTTGCGTTCACCCCGCCGGCCGAGAAAATCAAGCTTGGCCTCGACCTCAAGGGCGGCGTGCAGCTCGTGCTGCGCGTGCAGACAGACGATGCGCTGCGATTGGAAGTGCAGACCACGGCCGACCGCGTGGCCGAGCAGCTCAAGAACGCGAACATCCCGGTCAGCACCACGGTCAACGACACCACATCGTTCACGGTGACGGTGCCGCAGGAGCAGGACGCGGCCTTCCGCGCCCACGCGGTGCTCACCGAGATCGAACCGAACTATGACCGAACGTCAGGCGCGGGCAGCTACCGCTTCACGCTGCGCCCGAACATCGTCGTCAACCTGCGTGAAGACACCGTCAACCAGGCGCTGCAGACGATCGAACGGCGCGTCAACGAGCTCGGCGTTGCCGAACCGGTGATCGCCCGCCATGGCGCGGCCGATCAGATCATCGTGCAGCTGCCGGGCGTGACTGATGTCGATCGCGCGAAGGAGATTATCCGGTCGACGGCGCTGCTCGAACTGAAGCAGGTGGAGCAGGGACCGTTCTCCGACGAAGCGGCGGCACGCCAGGCTTACGCCAACAATCTGCCGCCGGACCTGGAAACTCTTCCGGGCACGATCGAGGCGGCGCCCGGCCAGCCCGCCGGCACCGGTTATTACGTCGTGCGGCGGATCCCGATCGTCACCGGCCGTGAACTTCGCAACTCCCGCCCGACGCTGGACGAGAACAACCGCCCGGCGATCAGCTTCTCGCTCAACCGCGATGGCGCGGCCAAGTTCGGCACCTTCACGCAGAACAACATCGGCCGCCAGCTGGCGATCGTGCTCGACAACCGCGTGCAATCGGCGCCGGCGATTCAGTCGCGCATCGACGATGAAGGCCGTATCACCGGCAACTTCACCACGCAGGAGGCGCAGGATCTGTCGCTGAAGCTGCGCTCCGGCGCGCTGCCGGCCAACCTGACTTACCTCGAAGAGCGCACTGTCGGCCCGTCGCTCGGCGCCGATTCGATCCGGGCGGGCTTGACCGCCGCCGCGGGCGGCCTGTTCCTGGTGACGTTGTTCATGCTCTTCTATTACAAGGCGGCGGGCATCAACGCCTTGCTGTCGATCGCGGTTAACCTGATCATCCTGCTCGGCCTGATGGCGTATGCGGGCGCGACGATGACGCTGCCCGGCATTGCCGGCTTCATCCTGACCATCGGCATGGGCGTCGACTCGAACGTGCTGATTTTCGAGCGCATCAAGGAAGAAATGGCCACGGCCAAGGGCGTCAAGTCGGCCGTCGCCGCGGGATTCGATCGCGTGCTGCTGACGATTCTCGACACGCATGTGGCGTCGCTGATCGCCGCGGCGTTCCTGTTCAACTTCGGCACCAGCTCGATTCGCGGTTTCGCGCTGACGCTGACCATCGGCCTGCTTGCGAACGTGTTCACGGCCTACTTCGTCTCACGCACGATTTTTGAACTGACGCTCGGCAAGCGGCAGGTCGCGAAGCTTTCGATCTAATTTATGGCTCTCTTCCAGAACGCGAATTACGACTTCATCAAGTGGCGCTGGCACGCGATTGCGGTGTCTGCGGTCATCATCATCGCCGGCTTCGCGTACGCAGCGACGCGCGGCGTGCCGCTGGGCATCGACTTCTCGGGCGGCACCATCGTGGTGGTGCAGTTTCAGCGGCCGGTCACGGATGATGAAGTCCGCAACGCGCTCGTCGCCTCGGTGCCGGGCGAGCACGTCATCCAGGCCTACGGCGAGCCGTCTGCGAACCAGAAGCAGATCCGCCTGCCGATGACCGAGGGTTCCGAGCAAGGCGTGTCGCTCGAGGCCGGCTCGCGAGCCATCGTCGACGCGCTGGACAAGGCGGGGCTGCGCCCCTTCGAGGTCATTAACCAGGAGCTGGTCGGCCCGGTGATCGGCGCCGATCTGCAGCGCAAAGGCCTGCTCGCAACGCTATTTTCTATCCTCGGCATCACGGCGTATATCGCGTTGCGTTTCCGTCCGGCGTTCGCGCTCGGCGCAATCGCGGCCACCTTCCACGACATCCTGGTGACGCTCGCGTTCCTGTTCTTCATGGGCTACGACCTGTCACTGAACGTGGTGGCGGCGCTGCTGACGATCACCGGTTACTCGGTGAACGACACCATTGTGATCTTCGACCGCGTGCGCGAGAACCAGCGCAGCAACCG
>DASVFC010000202.1:0-7330 GCA_036380235.1 Vicinamibacterales bacterium | reverse complement strand
AATCCGAAAGAGATTGCCTATTTCGACCGCGGCCCAATCAACAGCGAGACGATGCTGTCTGGCGGTTACTGGTCGACGTATTGGTACAACGGCAGCATCTACGGCGCCGAAATGGCTCGCGGCATCGACGTGTTCCGCCTCAAGCCGAGCGAATTCCTGTCGCAGAACGAAATCGACGCGGCGATGCAGTTCCGGATGCAGGAATTCAACTCGCAGAACCAGCCGAAGGTCACCTGGGAACCGACGGCCGCGGTCGCCAAGGCCTACATGGATCAGTTGAGCCGCACCAAGGCCATCACCGCGAACCAAGTGAAGACGGTCAGCGACGCGCTCGGCAAGAACAACAGGAGCAGCGCCGACGAGCTCGACAAGCTGGCCGGACAGATGGACACTGAAGCCGCCAAAGCCAGCGGCGTCGATCAGAAGCGCTACAAGGCGCTCGCCGAGACGCTGCGGGGCCGGGCGGCGCGACTGCGATAGACGGCGTCAATCTGCAATCTCAAATCTCCAATCTGCAATCAACAGGCGGGCTTCCGGGCCCGCCTTTTTTTTTGAACCGGTCTTTCCTGTTGGCCGTAAAGAGGAGTAAGCTAGCTTCCTCTTAGCATCCAACAGGAGCGATCAGTGGGCGAAAGCAAGTCCGACATCCTGCAAGGCACGCTCGACCTGATGGTCCTCAAGACCCTCGAGGCAATGGGGCCGATGCACGGTTACGGCATCGCGCGGCGCATCGAGCAAATCAGCGAAGATGCCCTCGCGATCAATCAAGGGACCATTTACCTGTGCCTGATCCGCCTCGTGCAGAAGGGATGGATCGACGCCGCCTGGGGCACATCCGATAACAACCGCAAGGCGAAGTTCTATTCGCTCTCCAGGACCGGCAAGAAACAGCTGGCTGAGGAAACGCGCAACTGGGAGCGGGTGTCCAGCGTCATCGGCCGCGTCCTGCAACAAGGTGAGTGATGCGGCGATTGCTGGCTCGCCTGATCGCCGTCTTCCGCCCCTCGACGGCAGATGACGACTTCGCGCAGGAGCTCGACGCTCACGTCGAGATGTTGACCGAGGACAACATCGCCCGCGGCATGTCGCCTGCGGAGGCGCGGCGGGCGGCACGCATCAAGGTGGGCGCCGCATCGTCGCTGCGGATGCGGCATCGCGACGAACGCGGATTGCCGATCGTTGAAGATCTCGCGCAGGACGTCACGTTTGCGATCCGTCTGATGGCGCGTGACAGGTGGTTCTCGGCGGCGGCGGTGTTCGCCATCGCCCTCGGCATCGGTGCCAATACCGTCGGCTTCAGTATCATCAACGCCGCTTTCATCCGCGGCTTCGCATTTGAGGACGCCGAACGCCTCCACGCGCTGTCGTGGCGACCGGATCGAGGCTTCCGTATGCGGCTCTCCTATCCGGATTACCAGGAGTGGCGCACCCAATCGCAGTCCTTTGACGATTTGGCGGCCTATACGTCCTCCGCCATCAACATCAGTGACGACCATGCTGCACCGGTGCAAACGCAGGGCGCGTGGGTGACGGCCAACCATTTCGACGTTCTCCGCCAGGCGCCGCTACTCGGGCGGACATTTGCCGACGGCGAAGATCGACGCGGTGCGGCGCCGGTGCTCATCATCGGCTTCGACATCTGGGCGACGCGATTCAATCGCAGTGAGGATGTCCTTGGCCGCACGCTGCGCGTCAACGGTGTGCCGACAACCATCATCGGCGTGATGCCGCAGGGGATGAAGTTCCCCGACGACAGTGAATTGTGGGTGCCGTTCGTGCCGAGCGACGCGCAACTCACACGCGATGTGCGACCGCTGACCGTGTTCGGCCGCCTGCGCGACGGCGTTTCGCGCACCGCCGCCGACGCAGAGATCGACGGCATCGCGCGGCAGACCATGGCCGCGCATCCCGAACAGACGAAAGATGTTGTCGGCGGCCAGGTCGAGACATTCATTCAGCGCTACCTCGGCCGGCAGGTCCGGCCCATGTTCATCGCCGTGATGGGCGCGGTGATGTTCGTCCTGCTCATCGCCTGTGCCAACGTCGCGAACCTGCAGCTCTCGAGAGCCACACACCGCGCTCGCGAGATGGCCGTGCGCGTGTCGCTTGGCGCCACGCGCTGGCGCATCATTCGCCAGTTGTTGATCGAAAGCCTGATCGTGGCTGTGGCCGGCGGCGCCGTTGGGCTCGTCCTGGCGCAATGGGGCATCGGCATTTTCGACGCCGCGGTGCAGATGGCACGCGCCCCGTATTGGATGCGATTCACGATCGACTACCGCGTGCTGCTCTACGTTGCCGGCATCTGCCTGGTCAGTGCGGTGTTGTTCGGTCTCGCCCCGGCGCTGCTGGTATCGCGTGCCAACCAGCATCGGACGTTGAAGGACGGCGGCCGCGGCACGACCTCCAGTGGCGGTGGGCGTCTTGGCACCGGGCTGGTTGTCGTTGAACTGGCCTTGACCATCGTGCTGCTTTGCGGAGCCGGCCTGATGTTGCGCAGCTTCGTTGCGCTGTATTCAAGCGATCCGGGCTTCCCTGTCGACGGACTGACTCGCATGGAAATGCAGCTGCCGCCCGAACGATATCCAACAGCGGCGGCACGAGCGGCGTTCTTCGACCAACTCCATGGCCGCCTCGCTGCCACGCCCGGGTTCGCAGGTATCGCCAGCACGACGAGCGTGCCACCGCTGGACGACGAGACGTGGCGCATCGTGATTGATGGCAGGCCGGTCAGCGACGAAGAGCGGCAACCCTTCGTGGCAACAGTCACGGTGACACCGACATATTTCGACGTGCTCGGCGTACGAATCCTGCGCGGCCGCGGTTTCACCGACGCCGATGGACAGCCCGGCTCAGAAACCGTGATTCTCAGCCAGCTTGCCGCCGAGCGACATTTCCCCGGCGAGGACCCGGTCGGACGGCGCATCCGGTTCGTCCAGCGCGAGGATGAACCGCAGCCGGTGCAAACATGGCGCACCGTTGTTGGTGTCAGCGCACCGTTCCTTCAGGGCAATTCAGACGAGGCGTTCAGGAGCGCGGTGGTTTACCTGCCGTTCAGACAGGACACACCACGAACGTCGTCTTTGCTGGTGCGCAGCACGCTGCCGCCGGCCAGCGTCATGCAAGCGGTCCGCGCCGCCATGCAAGCCATCGATCCGGATCAGCCCGTGTTTGCGATTGAAACGGTGGCCGCGGTGATCGCCAACGAGCGCATCATCTACCGCATATTCTCGACGCTGTTCGGCGTCTTCGCAGGCATCGGTCTGGCATTGTCAGCGGTTGGTATCTACGGCGTGATCGGCTATGCCGTGACGCGCCGGACGCAGGAAATTGGCGTTCGCATGGCAATGGGCGCAAGGCGGTGGGACGTGACCTGGATGTTCCTCCGACAGGGCGTCGTTCAACTCGCCGTGGCTTTGGTCATTGGAGTTCCCGCAGCCGTCGGACTCGCGATGGCGGCGCGGTTCAGGCTGGTCGAGATTGAGGCCGCCGATCCACTCACCATCGTCGCCATCACCATCGTCGTTGCCGTGGTGGCGTCGCTTGCGTCACTGATGCCGGCCCGAAAAGCGGCGCGCGTGGATCCTGTCATCGCGTTGCGGGCGGACTGACCAACACGCGGTTCAACACCGCAGCCAGCCGCACGCCCGCGAGCGCCAGGCGTTCATCGATCACCGTGATGTGGCGCCGGTAGTAGCCTTCTTCGATGTTCGTGTCCGGCTGCACCAGCGCCTCTTTCGCGAGGCGCCACGACTGCTCCGCCCATTGCGCCGGCGTGCCGGCCGGCTGCGCTCCCCATCGCTTGTCGACGATCAGCTTGCGTAGCACCGCCACGTATTCGTCGTCTTCGACCTGGCGATGTCCGATCAGCCGGCTGTCCCATACCGAGTGCAAGTTACACGGATTCAGGCGTGCCCGGTCACTGCCGCAGTTGCTCTCGCCGAAGACCCGCACCTGCACGTCGTTGCCGCCGCGGCCGACACCGAGGGCGTGAAAGGGCTGATGCAGATCGCCGATGAAGTGGACGATGAACTTCAGCGCGGTGGCGCGATCGGCGCGATCGAGTGTGCGATCGCCGAGCCGTTCCTCCCAGTAGGTGATCCGGTCGACGACGCAGTCGCGCCAGCGATCGCCGCGGGAACCGGGCGCGGCGCCAGGCTGCCGCGGGCAGTCACGATTGCGATCGTAGCCGCGCGCTCCGGGCGGAATATTCAGGTAATGCCAGAGTGCTGTCTGCTGCTGCTCGGTGGTAATGGTGTCGGCCCAGCTCGCCACGTCGGCGAGTGATTGCCCATCAAGCAGCCATCGCGCGTTGTCGCGCGCGATGGGCGTCAATCGCTCCGCGGCAATCAAGCCGACGAGGCGGTGTCCCTGCGTTCCCCATGCCGCGCTCGAGATCGATGCGAGGCACGCGAGCGCGACGACGATGAGCGCTTTCTTCATTGGTGAAAGGTATGACAGCTGCGGGCAATGAGCAATGGCGCGTCTCATCACGGCGTGTGCTTTGAGGGGGCGCACTCTTGTGATGCAATTGTTTGATGCTCAATGCAGAACGAGCGCCGCGGGGTGCAGCAGCCGTCGCGCGTCGCATCGCAGACGACTCCCGGTTCCAATACTTCATCATCGGCGTGATCGTCGTCGCGGCCATCCTGATCGGCATCGAAACTTCACCGACGCTAACGCGCAATTATGCGGGCCTGATCGCGGCCGTCGAGATCGCCATCCAGGCTGTCTTCGTAGTCGAGATCGGCATCCGCCTGCTCGCGTATTGGCCGCGGCCGATGGCGTTCTTCGCGGACGGGTGGAACATCTTCGACTTCGCCGTCGTGGCGGCGTCGCTGTTGCCGCAAGCCGGCGCGTTCGCGATGGTGGCGCGACTGGCGCGCTTGATGCGCGTCACGCGGTTGATCTCGATGTTCCCCGAACTGCGGCTGATCATCGGCACCATGGTGCGGTCGATTCCGTCGATGGGGCATGTGATCGTGCTGCTGGGACTGCTGCTTTACGTCTATGCCGTACTCGGGTTTCACTTTTTCCGGAACGCCGACCCGGCCCATTGGTCATCGCTCGGGACGGCGCTGTTGACGCTGTTCCAGATGCTCACCCTCGAGGGCTGGGTCGAGATCCAGGCCGCCGTGCTCGACGCGTATCCATGGGCGTGGCTTTACTTCAGCAGCTTCGTGCTGGTGGCGGTGTTCGTGGTGGTCAACCTGTTCATCGCGGTCGTGCTCAACAACCTCGAGTCGGTGAAGCACGAGCAGCAGGCGGAAGCCGATCGCGCCAATTCGAATCACGAACTCCTCGCGGCCATCACCGCGCTGCAAGAACGCCTGGCGGATGTGGAGAGTCGGCTGCGTGCCTCACGCACGGATGAGTTGCGCGAGCGTGCTAAGCAGTGATGCGGCCGTCGCGATGAGCGGCGACGAGGCGCCCATGCAATTCAGCGTAATGCGTTCGGTCCAGCTTGAGCGCCAGCGGCGTGGCCAGCCCCATCTCCCTGGCGACGATCAAACCAAGCAACAGGATGGCGTCTGGTTCGTGGAGCACCAGCGCGGCCGGCGCCCGCCCGGCATGAACCAGCTCCAGCAGCACCGCTGCCGCAGACGAAGATCCGATCGTAGCCGGAATCAGCACTACCCTGCCTGAAATGCACTGCTGATACTGCGGGTGGCGCACATCGGCGATCTCTCCAGTCTTTGGGTTGACGCCTCCCCAGAAGCTGATCGGCGCCGTCAGCGCCATGGCCTCCGCCGCAGCTTCGTGGCCGTCGATCAGGACCGCGCCATGGAGCGTCACGACTGCAATCCGATCTGCGGCGTCCCCGTCACCGCGCTCTCGACGCACTCGGCGAGCGATGCATAGAGCACCGAGTAGCCGGTATTCGACGGCGCATAGTGCGCGAACTTCCCCGAGTTCGTCATCAGGACGGCGCCCGGTTTCTCCGGCAGGATCGGCGTCACCACCACGCACGTGTCGGCGACGATGATGACGCCGCTGCGTTCGAGATCCGCGCGATGCCCATCCCGCTCGAGGAGGCGGAGCACGTGGCGGCCGGTGCACGCGTAAAGCGGCACCGCCAGCGATCGGCCTCGCAACAGCGTCCGCAGCGCATCGAATTCCTCGACCGAGAGGTGCGGGCTGCCGATGGCAACGGCATCGATCCGATCGGCCGCTTCCGCAGTGCTCAAGCGGCGCTGTGCGTCGGCGACCATCTCACGCGTGACGCGGATGCGTTCGATCGGCGGCCGGCCGTGCAGCGCCGTCGCCTCATCCGGCGCTTCCGGTGTGGCGCCCGCAACATGAAAGAGCGCCACCGACCCGCTCGATGCCGCGGCGGCGCCAAACGCCTTGAGGATGTCCTCCCGCGGCCGTATCCGCAATCCGGTGAGCACACCGACGGCGTTGCCGATGACGCGGCCGTACAACGTGCCCAGCACCGGCCACGCCACGTCCGCGTTGAGGAACGCTTCATCGAGTGAGGACACATCGAACACGACGGTGGCGGCGCGATTCTCCGTGCGATGCAACCCGTAATCAGGGGCGCGGCCGGCAATGGCGCAGGCGATGTCGAGAAAATCTCCGTAGCGGTTGGTGCGGGCACCGAGGACCGAGTTGCAAAACGCCACTGCGTTCGACTCACCCCACGCCACCTGGCTGCCCAGGCGCGGGCGGTGCCCGGCCTGATACGGCGCGCAGGTCCACGTCGGCTCGCAGCCCAGCTGCCGATACGCCGCCATCATTCGCGACGCCATCGCGTGCTCGTGCTCAGGCAAGCGCGTGCGTGAACAGCCGGTCAGATCGATCGCGCCGACGTTCAGCGTCGCCCGCACGCTGACGCGGGCGCCTCCCTCGACGAGCTTCTCCGCAAACAGGGTGCCCGAATCGCCATGATAGAGCGCGCCATCGATGTGCGCCGACTCGATCGCCAGCAGGCGATCGGCACCCATCACCCGCGCCGTCTCGGCCACGATGCGCATCGCCATCGCCGCACCGTCTCCGCGCGCACCGCCGGCGATCGCACGTTCGTCTGCTGTGAGTGTGACGGGCACTAGGGAATCATTTCAGATTTGAGAAGTGAGATTTGAGATTTTTGATTTTTGATGGCCGATGGCCGATGGCTAAAACCCTACCCTGAACCCGAGATCGAATTGCCAGCGTGGCCGCGGGCCGTCGAGGGCGCGTACGGCGCCGAGTTCGAGGGGCAGCCCGCCCGCGTTGAGGCGCAGTCCGCCGCCGATGCTGCTGATGCCCGTACGGCCGTCAAGCTGCGAGGTCACGATGCCGCCGTCGGCGAACACGAACGCGTCGATTGGCAACTTTCCGTATTCGAGCT
>DASVFC010000201.1:0-5564 GCA_036380235.1 Vicinamibacterales bacterium | reverse complement strand
ACTGATATGCTCGGAAAGTTGTGTTGACGGCCAGGTGTGATCGAAGGCAGACGTTTCCCAACCAGTGATTCCGCGCACCAATCATTTCGCGACACAGTTCGCTCAGCGAGAACCTTCGGTTCGCGACAAGTTTGATTTCGCGTTATTTCCGCTTTCACGACAAGCTGTCGTTTCCCGACAAGCGTCGCTTCCCGACAAGCGTCGCTTCCCGACAAGCATCAGCTCCCGACAAGCACCACGTCCCGGCGAGCGTCACTTCCCGACTAGCGTCAGTCCCCGTCACGCATCAGCCCCCGACAAGTCTCAGTAGCGTCAGCTTCATGGAATACATAATCGACCTCTTTCTCCACCTCGACGTTCATCTAGCCGAATTCGTCGCCCAGTATGGCGTGTGGGTCTACGCGATGCTGTTTGCCATCATCTTCATCGAGACCGGCCTCGTCATCTGGCCGTTCCTGCCAGGAGACTCGCTGCTGTTTGCCGCCGGCGCACTTGCCGCCACCGGTGTCCTCGACATCTATATCGTCTCGATCCTGCTGATCGTGGCGGCGATCGCCGGCGACGCAGTGAACTACTCGATCGGCCGCTACGTCGGGCCGAAGGTGTTTTCCGCGCATGATTACCAGGGCTTCTTCCACAAGCTGCTCAATCGCGATCACCTGGACAAGGCCCATGCCTTCTTCGAGAAGCACGGCGGCCTGGCGGTGGTGTCGGGGCGGTTCGTGCCGATCGTGCGAACGTTCGTCCCGTTCGTCGCCGGCGCGGCGTCCATGACGGCGTCGACGTTCGTCACCTATAACGTGGTCGGCGCAATCATCTGGGTGGTGGTGTGTGCGGGCGCGGGTTACGCATTCGGCAACGTCCCGATCATCAAGGAGAACTTCTCGCTGGTGGCGATCGGCATCGTCTTCGTCTCGGTGTTGCCGATCGTGATCGAGTTCATCAAACACCGATCGGCGGCGGCGAAGCGCTGACGTCAGCGCAACTCGCTGCCGGCCAGCAGTGCCGGCAGGACATCGACGACGAGGTTGGCGTGCACGTCGACAACCACGAGCACAGTTCCCGCCGATCGATATTCGAGCTCCGGGGGTAACACCGGCAGCTGGCGGGCCAGGCACGCGGCGACCGGCGTGGTCCCGGTTGCCGGCGCACCGGCGCTATGTAGCAGATCCCAGGCTCCCGTTCTTAGCTCGCCGGCGTTGCAGCCTGCACGTGTGGCACGCGCAGCCAGCGATCGAAATTCTTCGACGACCGCCGGCGCAAACAGCCTTCCCGGCGTCACCGGCCGCGCCCTCAAAATCGCCGCCGCAAACGCCGCCGCATCGCCGGTGCCCGATCCAAGCTGGCGTTCGACCTGCCGATGCACGAACGCGTAAGAATCGGCGGCACGCTGAAACGCAGCGATCGCGTGGACATCACCCCACTCTCGTTGAGCAGCCGACACAGCGGCTGACGCCAACAATGCCAGGATCAGCGCCGCCATCTGCGCTACGCGGGGCCAGGCCGCGCGCAGCCGCACCTCCATCCTGGTGGTGGGGACGGCGAGTACAAAGGCACGCTTGGTGCGAAGCACCGCCGACGCGATCGCGCCGGGTTGACATCGCGGCGTCGCACGCAGACCCATGACCACCAGACCCGCGCCTTCGACCAATGCGCATCGCGAGATCTCCTCCGCGACCGCTCCGCGGCGAACGATCACCGCCGCTGGTTTCGCCGCCGGCAAACCGTGCGCGCGTTCGCGCAGCTGCTGCGACGCCGCGTAATCGGTGACGCGGCTGCGTGCGACCGTCATCAACACCAGTGGCTGCTTGCCGATGGCAGCCAGCTTGCTGGCAAACCGTACCTGCTCGCTCGAGTTCTCCGCAAGATCGACGGCGGCCACGATTGGCCCGCTCGTCAGCGCGACGTGATCGCCGATGTTGACGATGTCGATGTCGGTGGGCGGCACTATCAACACGGGCGTAGTGGCGTTCTTGAGGACGCTTTCGCTGGTCGATCCCAGCAGCAATCTGGCTACGCCGCTACGGCCGCGTGAGCCGATGACGATCAGCGAGGCGCCCTCGCCGATGGCTTCACGCGCAATCGCGTCCGAGACGCGGCCGGTGCGAAGCACGATCTGACTCTCGTCGAAGTCGGTTTCATACGGCCCCAGCTGCAGGCACGCGCTCGCTACGCGTTCGCGCAACTCGGGCGAGCGATCGCCGCCGACGTGGAGCACTTTGAGCGGCACTTGCAGCAAGCGGGCAAACGCGGCCGCATGGCAGAGCACGCGCCCGGTCAGCGGGCCGAGGTCGATGGCAGCGATCACAGGGGCGTTCATGGCTGCTCCCTGAAAGGGCAAGAGGGGTGCCGCCGAGAATCAACCGGAACGGCCCGAAAACACGGTGGTTGAGCGGTGTGCGAGGGGAACTTTTCCGCGGTCACAGGAATATTCAGTGTCACTGCAACGCGGATCACGAGGTTTTCGGCCGTAAAAGTTCGGCACGGCTTTGGCTGTAATCGACGCAATTGGAGGTTACGCCATGGGTCTCGTTATTCAAGGGTTGCGCCCGGCCGCGGCCCTGTTCGTGATTGCGCACGGACTCGCTCACGCGGTGCTGCCGCTTCGCGGCTGGATGCAGCCGGACCTGTTGCAGAACGATGCCATGCCGGCAATCCTCTACGCGGTCGCAGTGCTGGGATTCATCACCGCGGGCATCGGGCTATTCGGTGTGAAGCCATTCACCGCTGTCGTGCGCCCGTTTCTGGTCCTCGCGTCGGCCTATTCGCTGATTGCCATCTTCACGTTCGGGGCCGGCGATTTGTGGTGGGGCGGATTGGTGGACGCGGGCCTGCTGCTGGTGGGCCTGTCGGGTGTGTATAAATACTTGCCTGCGGCGACGCCGCATCCGGGATTGCCGCACCGCCTTGGCGTGGCGATCGCGGCCGCGTTCGTGTTGTATGTCGCCTGCGCGATGGTGCTTTGGCCAGTCCATCGAGCGTGGGGATCGACACCAGGCGAATACGCGATCGCGCTGCCCGGCGATGGCGCCGATCGCAATCCGGCAATCCAGATTCAACATGCCGTCACCGTAAACGCACCGCCCGAAGCGGTATGGCCATGGTTGGCGCAGCTCGGCCAGGATCGCGCCGGCTTCTACAGCTATGACTGGCTGGAGCGCGCCTTTGGCGTCGACATCCGCAACGTCAAGGAACTGCGCCCGGAGTGGCAAGCTCGGGCAGAGGGCGATTTCGTTCCGGCCACGCAACCCGGCTACTTAGGCATGTTTGAGGATTCGCTCGGCTGGCGAGTCACCAAGTTGGAACCAGGCCGCGCGATGGTGCTCGAACACTGGGGCGCCTTCGTGCTGCAGCCAACCAGCGACGGCAAGACGCGCTTCATCGTCCGCAGCACCATCAGCCACGAACGGATTCCCGCGTGGCAGGCAGCGCTGAACATGATGGCGTTTCAACTGCCGCACTTCATCATGGAGCGCAAGATGATGTTGCAGATCAAGCAGCTGGCCGAGCAACGCAGAGGCTGACGCGGGAGCACGGTATGGCGGACATCATCCTCGCCTCGGCCGCGACGATCTCGCGTGAGTGGTCGTCGCTCGCAATCGCCTGGCACATCGCCGCGATTGCCCTGGTCATCTCAATCGTGACCCGGACCGCCAGCGTTCGAGGCGTCGGTGTGGCCTTGAGCGCGCCGCTGTTCTCTGTGGCCGCGCTCGCGTGGTGGTCGGGAAATCCGTTCAACACGATTGTGTTCGCGATTGCGGGAGTGTTGATTTTGCAGGCCGCCGTGCAACTCCCGCTCGAACGCGCCCAATCCGCACACGGCCGCGACCTGGGCGCTGGCGTGGCCCTGTGCGTATTCGCCATGGTGTATCCGCACTTTCTCGATGGCTCGCCATGGCAATACGTCTATGCCGCTCCGCTCGGGCTGCTCCCCTGCCCCACGCTCACGTTTCTGATTGGGGTGTCCCTGATCGTCCCCGGTCTCGACTCGCGAGGATGGATATCCCTTCTCGCGCCGCTCGGCGCGATCTACGGAGTGATTGGCGTCTTCATGCTCGGCGTGACGATTGATTGGGTGCTGCTGGCAGGAGCCGCCCTGCTGAGCGCCAAACGCACGGCAGCCGCGGACCGCAGCGACGATCACAGCGACTGGTTCAAGCATCGGAGGACCGTATGAACTCGACAATCCGCAAGATCGCCCAGGGAGCGGCCATTGGCGCCGGCGCCGCGGCGGCTGGCTACGCCGGCGTGGTCGCGTGGACCCGCTTCCGTTACGGCCGCGTGGCCGTGGAGCGCGATCCGGCTCACGCCTCTTTGCTCGATCACTTCATTCCAGCGCCGGAGATTGTCTCCGCCCACCACATCGAGATCGCCGCGCCGCCGGCGATCGTGCTCGAGTCGGCAAAGCAGTTGCGGCTGCTCGACTCGGTCGCGGTGCGAAGCCTGTTCCGGCTGCGTGAGATGGCGCTCGGCGGCGAGCCCGATAGCAGGACGCACCCCGAGGCGTTGCTGGATCAGTTGCTGTCGATCGGATGGGTGGTGCTGGCCGAGACGCCGGGGCGCGAGATCGTCCTCGGCGCCGTGACGAAACCCTGGAAGGCCTCACCGGAGTTCCGCTCCGTACCAGCAGGAGAGTTCGCCGCGTTCGCCGAGCCGGACCACGTGAAGATCGCGTTCACGCTGAGGGCAGAGCCCAGTGGCGACGGCCGATCCCTCTTCAAGACTGAAACACGGGCGGTCGCCACCGACGAGGAAGCGCGGACGAAGTTTCGCCGCTACTGGTCGTACGTCGCCCCAGGGGTCGGACTGATCCGGCTGGCCATGCTGCGGCCTGTCAAGTGCGAGGCCGAGCGCCGAGTACAATCCGTGGCGGCGTGAAGGATGACGCGTTTCCGACGAACTGCGCGCTGATTGAAGTCCACGTGTCGGATCTGAAGGAGCTCTTCAACTCCTTCGATCCGACACCGTTCCACAAGCGCGACCTCGATCCCGATGCCGAGGGGTTTATCGCCGGCTGGGCGCGCGATCTGCCTGCCAGCGTGCCGCTCGGGCTGTTGGTCCACGCCGATCGCGAGGCTGAATCGCCGAGGGCTACCGAGGTGCTGAAAACGGCGGTCCGCGACCATTTCGGCCGCCGCGCCGACGAGACGCGGCGCAAGCTGCGCCTGCTGTTTCGCAACGGCCGCATCGCGCTCGCGATCGGCCTCGCCGTGGTCACCGCGTCGGTGATCATCGGCGATATCGTCGCATCGGTATTCGCGGAATCGGGTGTTGGCGGGATTCTGCGCGAAAGCCTGCTGATTGGCGGCTGGGTGGCGATGTGGCGGCCGCTCGAGGTCTTTCTCTACGACTGGTGGCCAATCCGCGCCGACGCACGGTTATACGACCGGCTCAGCGCGATGACGGTCAAGGTGCGGGCTACGGCTTCGCGGTAACCGGGCGATTTCCTGCACAACCGGAAAATTTCCGCAGTCCGCCGCCTGTTGCGTGTCCGTCTGCGACGCATTTGCGCCTGTCGCGTCGGGCACGACTGTTGCGCCTATCACAACGTGCGCACGCGCATC
>DASVFC010000200.1:0-5146 GCA_036380235.1 Vicinamibacterales bacterium | reverse complement strand
AGCTTGGTTATATCGAGTACAACGGCTCCCTCAAAATCAACGCGTCCCTCTTAAGCGTCGTACTCAACGATTAGCCCCCAAATCACTGCGCCGCACCACCGGCTCTGCGGCGCGGCCGTGCTTCTCCTAGATCCCCAGGGTCCGCTTGCGGCGGTACATCGCTCGGTCGGCCTGATCGATCAGCGGATCGAGGTCCCTGGTCTCGGGCGGCACCGCGACGATGCCGATGCTGACGTCCACGCCCTCGGGGAGGTCCTGGACGATCACCGACTCGAGGAACGCGCGGCGGATCTGGTTGACCTTGCTCTTCGCGTCGGCGTTGGTTGCCGACAGCAGGACCAGGAATTCGTCGCCGCCCCACCGGAACACGTAGTCGCCCTTGCGCGTCAACTCGTTGAGGATGGCGCCGACGGTCTTCAGCACTTCGTCGCCAGTGTGGTGGCCGCGCTGATCGTTGATCGCCTTGAAGTGATCGATATCGATGTAGAGCAGCGACAGCGGCATCTCGTAACGGCGATGCTGTTCGAGATGGCGTTCTATGATCTCGAAGAGGAAGCGACGGTTGTAACACTTCGTCAGCGGATCGGTGCTGGCCATCGCCTTCATTTCGTCGCGGCTCTTGGCCAGCTCGGCGGCCGCCAGGCGGAGCTCCTGGATCACGTCTTCGAAGATCAACAGGTGCATGCCCAGGATCAGCAGCGCCGCGCACCCGAAGTTCAAAGACGCCACTCGCCCGGTTGCGGCGCCGACGCCGCCGGCGATCGCGGCTACGGTGAGCGCGGTCAGGTTGACCGCCACCATGCCCGCGACGCCGAGCCCGGTGAGCAACGGCCCAATCAATCGCTGGTGTCGTGCGGCGCGGAAGTAGGTGAGCGCGCCCAGTGCCAGCCAGAGGCTCATCATCACGAACGCGGGTAGCGCCACCGCGATCGGACGGAGGACGGCGGCTGCCGCAACCGTCCACGCGAATACGATTGGGAATGTCCAGATGAAGCTGCGCGGGATGATTGCCGGGGCACGAAACCACAGGCTGGCAAGGCGGATGGCGGCGCCGAATACCACTGCGGCAATCGCCCAGATCGCCACCGCGGTGCGGCCGACCGCCAATCGGTTCGGCGCGTCGCCGACGGGCGAGCCAAAGCTGAACACCAGCAACATCGCGCTTGCCGCCACCCAGGCGGTGACACCGGCGATCACGTACGGCCGCGGACGGAAGACGTAGAGGAGGAACAAGGTGACCGCCGGCACCAGCATCATCAGACCGACGACCTTGCGGATCTCCACCGTGACCATCGGGTTCGGACGGACGGCCGACCAGTCTGACTGTGCGAAAAGGGGGGTTGCCGCCAGCAGTAATACGAACGACGCCAACGAGATCGTCCTGGCGGAGCCGGTCATCACGTCACATCTGGTAAAGCATGACGTAGACGATCACGCCGGTGATCGAGACGAACATCCATAGCGGTAACGTCCAGCGCGCGATGCGGCGATGCTTGTCGAATTGTTTCGACCAAGCCCGCCATACGGTGATCAAAACCATCGGCACGATCGCCGCCGCGAGGATCACGTGCGGAATCAGGATCGCGAAATAGACCGTACGGATCCAGCCGGTCCTGCGGAACGGCACCGAGCCGACGTTGAGATGGTAAATCACATACGACGTCAGGAACAGCGCCGACATCACGAGCGCCCCGATCATGCACTTGCGGTGCGCGTCGCGGCGGTTGCGCCTGATGAAGAGGTAGCCGCTGAGGAGAAACACGAACGAGATGCCGTTCAGCGTCGCGTTGACGGCCGGCAGGTCCGAGTAGGTCATCGGGCGCGGTGATCGAACACCAGCAGGGCCCAGAGGATCGGCAGGTAAAGAATCGACCCGAAGAACAATCGTCGCGCGCTTGGCAGGTCGCGTTTGGCCGAGAACTCGAGGCTCAGCATCATCAGGATGGCCCCCAGCGTGATCGCGCCGACGAGGTAATACGCGGTCGCCAGCCCTACGCCCGTCGGCATCATGCTGAGCGGAATCAACACCGCCGTATACAGCACGGCCTGGCGGCCGGTCGAGCGCCCGTCCGGTTCGATCACCGGCAGCAGCGGCATCCCGGCGCGGGCGTATTCATCGCGATACATCCAGGCAATGGCGAGGAAGTGCGGCATTTGCCACATGAACACGATGCCGAAGAGCACCCAGCCCTCGATCGACAGCGTGTTGGTGGCAACAGCCCACCCGATCACGGCGGGCAGCGCGCCGGGCAATGCGCCGGCGATCGTCGACAGTGATGTGCGCAGTTTGAGGGGCGTGTAGAGGAACACATACGTGGCCGTGGTGAACAGGGCCACGCCGGCGGAGAGCGGATTGACGAAATACGCCAGCTCGGCTGCGCCAATGACCGTCAGCGCGATCCCGAACATCGTGCCTTCGGCAATCGACATCCGCATGTCGGCCATCGGCCGCTGTGCCGTGCGCCGCATCAGGCGGTCGGTGCTGCGTTCCCACACCTGGTTGAGGGCCGCTGCGCCCCCGGCAACGAGGAACGTGCCCAACAGCGTATGAACGAGATCGATCAGCGTGGCACTCGCCGGCGCGCCGAGTGAGTACGCAGCGGCCACCGTCAACAGGACCAGGAAGTTGAGGCGCGGCTTCGTCAGCGTGACGTAGTCGCCGAACCGCGTCGGCGACTTCACCCGCGCTGTCGCGTGCGGCTCAGCGTGCGAAGGTGAATGTGACATCCTTCGATTCTTTCGCCGCGATCATCACTTGCTCGGTCCTGGTGCCAAGCGTCTCGTGCCATGCTTCGATGGTGTAGGTGCCCGGTGGCAGGTTGGCGAGCACCACCTTGCCGTCCGGAGTCGTGGTGCCGAAATACGGATGATCGAGGACGCCCACATACGCCGACATCCACGCGTGCACGTCGCACTTGAACGGCACCATCACCTCGCTGGTCGCGAACGTGCGTTCGAAAGTGACGCCCTCGACCGGCGTGGACATGTTGAAGCCCTGGTTGATCTGTCCGTTGGCGCGCACGTTGTGCAGCAGCGGATCGCTGTTGCGAATCGACAAGGGCTGACCGACGCGCACGCCGAGAACGCGTGGCGTGTACCGGCACTTGTCCTGGTCGAGCACCACGGCCTCGGCGGGCACCGGGAAACCGTAGGCGTTGAGGCCGGCTTTCACGTAGACAAACACGTTCTGCAGTGCCTGGTTGTCGCCAACCGTCAGCGACTCATCAGCACGCTCGGGGCCACCGTTTTCCGCCACGCATTTCGGATCGCCCTCGAGGCGCTGCATCGCCGGGGCCGGCACGGTGCCTTCGAACTTGACGATGGCGGTCACGGTTCCGGCGGTGGCGGGATCAACGGAGGGCGCAGCCGTTGCCGCAGGCGCGGGTGCGGAACTGCCGCCGCACGCCGCCGAAATCGCGAGCAGGCAAACAGCGACCGCTGGGCGTGCGAAGTACATCATCCAATTATGTCGTGTTTGAGCGTCTTGATCTCGGAGGTAGCCGACAGCTACAATCGATAGTTCGTATTACCCCTCGTGCCGGTATCGTCTAGGGGTTAGGACACAAGGTTCTCAACCTTGGAACCGGGGTTCGAATCCCCGTACCGGTATTACCCGCACCCGCCCTGCTGTTACTTCCGTGTCAGAACGATCAGGTCTGTGTCGGCGCGCCGCACGCGATCGAAGAAAACCCGCGCCGCCGGCAACGCCGCCGGCTCGATTCGCTGCGATGGAACTTCCAACCGGCGCTTGGCGATGAGCACGCCCCCAGTCACCGTGTATTCGAGCGAGTAGCGCCCAAATGGCGATTCGAACGTGACTGGCGGTGACACCGCATCGACCGCAAACCCTGGAGGCAATCGCAGTTCAACGGTTTCATTCACGACATGCGGATCAAGAAGCACTGCGGTCTTGCGCTCTGCCGCGGACGGTATCGGTCCATCAACTCCGTTATCGAAGGGCATCGGCATCAGCAACAACCCACCCGCCTGTCGCGTGAATGCCGGCGCCACGATGTCGAACGACACGTCGTGATCCGGCGACGGTCCGGCAGCCGCGGTGATGTTGGCCAGGTTGACGCGCGGCACCGTGGCCGCCACCCGTCGGGTAAGCAGTTCGCGGTACGAGTCGGCATCAACAGCGTTGCGAAGCGCCCGCGCACTGCTTGCGGCGGCGCCCGTGTGACGCTCGTGAACAGAGCCGGAGAGCGTACCGTTGGCGGCGATGCTGCCCTTGACGGTGCGTTCGGTGACATGACGCGCGGCGGCGGTCGTCGGCAGCCGCACCAGCGAGGTTGTTTGCGGATGCACCGTCAACGCGAGGCTGTCTTGCGCGTCAATCGGCAATTCGCCGAACGGCGTGTGCTGGTCGGTGGGATCGAAGACGACGAGACGGCCGAGGCCGGGATGATCGATGGCGCTGACGCCGCTGTTGATCGGCTGCCGTAAGTGGATGGCAATGATGGCGTGGTTGAACTGCTGTGGCGACGGCCATTCGGCGCGGACATAACCGCGATCGCCAGAGTAAAGGGAAACCAGGTACGACGAAATACCGACGGCCGAGAGCATGGCGCGCATCAACGCGACCTTGTCCTTGCAGTCACCGTAGTTGCGTTCGAGGACGAGGGCGGCAGGACGCGGCTGATAACCGCCGCCACGGCCGATCCCTGTCTGAATCGAGATGTACTGCACGGTCTGCGCATAACGCGCGATGGCCGCCGCGCGCTCGAAGTCCGTGGTCGCGCCCTGTGTGAGCCGTCTCGCTGTGCTGACCACCGCGGCTGTTGCCGCACTCGCTCCGTCGCTCACGCCATGCAGCCACTGCGCGACGCTCTGCCACGACTCGAACTCTCCGGGGGCGCGGCCCGGCGGCTTTGCGAACACGCTGACGGCGAGCCGCGGCGCGATGTCGGTGTGAGGCGGCATCGCGGGTTCGTCCGGCAGGGCTGCGACCCCGTCACGTTCCCAGACCAGGCTGTTGCCGACGCGGCGCGGCTCCAGCGGCGGCGCGTTGAACATCACCGAGGTCGCCCGCCAACCCGGGGGTATCACCAGCGTTCGCCGTAACGTTCGCGTCGGCCACGCCTGCTGCATTTGCCATTCGAGCTGCGCGAACAGGAGCCGTTCTTCGCTTTCGAGCTCGGCGGCG
>DASVFC010000199.1:0-3285 GCA_036380235.1 Vicinamibacterales bacterium | reverse complement strand
GAAGATGCCGAAGCCGGCCACGCGCTGGCCGTTGACGCGCAACGCCGACATGCCGAACAGCTCAACGCCTTTGACGATCAACGCCAGCAGCACCGGGCCAGCGACGACGAGGGCCATGAAGATGGTGCGCCGCGACCACAGCATCTCGCCGAGCGAGAGATCAAACACCCGCCGCGATGCGGCGAAGTAGGACATCTGGGGTCGTGAGGCCTTGACGGCCCGGGGGGGTGGAAAGCCCTCGTGCGCCTGCTGGCCGGTTCGCCCGTTGGCCTGTTCGATCATTGCTTCACCAGGTACTTGAACACGGCCTGCAAATTATCGTCAGGCGACTGCACTTCGTCGATCTGCCCGGCTTCACCGGATGCGGCAAGCTCGGTGAGGCGCGCATAGAAACTGTCCGGGCGCGCCGTTTCGACGATCACCGCGCCGGTCTCGAACTTCATGCTCAGCACATCGTCTTCGGCCAGGAAACGGCGGGCCAGCGCGCGCGGGTCGGCACCGCGCACGTACACCGTGTGCGGGTGGGTATCGATCAGATCGCGGATCTGGTGCACGTTGCCCTCGGCCAGGATGCGGCCGTTGTTGATCAGCAGGATGTTCGACGTCATCGACTCGATCTCGTGCAGGATGTGGCTCGACACGATGATGTGCTTGCCGGCGCGCGCCCAATCCTTGATCAGGCGGATGGTCTTGCGCCGCATCAGCGGATCCATGCCGGTGAGCGGCTCGTCGAGAATCAGCAGCTCGGGATCGTGGACCAGCGCCTGCGCCAGCTTGATGCGCTGCCGCATGCCCTTGCTGTAGGCGCCGATCTTCTTGCCCATTGCGTCGGTAAGGTCCACGCGTTCGATCGCGCGCTTCGCGGCGGCATCAGCCTCGGCGTCGGCAAAACCATTGAGGCGCACGAGCGCCGTCACCCACTCGAGGCCGGTCATGCGGTCGTAGAACGCATCCTGTTCAGGACAGAAGCCGATGCGCGCGTAGATGGCCGGGTTGCCCCAGATCGGCTCGCCCAGCACGCGGATGGTGCCCTGGCTGGGCTTGAGCTGCCCCGTCATCAACTTCATGAACGTCGACTTGCCCGCCCCGTTGGGGCCGAGCAACCCGGTGATGCCCGCCGGGATCGAGACGGTCACGTTGTTGAGACCACTCACCTGCCCGTACCACTTCGATACGCCTTCTGCGTGCACGAGCGCGGTGATCGCTCCCGGGTCCCGGTTCACGGCTCCCGCGGGGAACGTCATGTGACGATCTCCACACCGCGCACGCGCCGCATCAGGATGACGATCGATCCCGCGATCAGCACCACCACCGTCAGTGCGGCAATCGCGGGCGACAACTGGTAGCGGGGTTCGAGGCGGAAAATCACGTCGCCGAGCTGCTCCAGCGCCGCACTCGGCGACAGCCACGCGAACGAGCTGCGTCCGGTGATGCCGCGCAGCGCGTTGAACAGCGCCGTGGTAAAGAAGAACACGCCCGCGTACATTACCGCCACGAACCGGCTGCTCTTCGACATCGACGACAGCGCCAGCATCGTCGTCGAGGCCAGCAGCACGAGGGCCGCCGAATACAAGGTGATCGCGGGCACGAGATAGATGTTGTTGCGGATGAACGTCAGGTCGCCGGCGAAGATCGCCTGCGTGAGCAGCAACATCATCGCCGGCAGGAACGTCACCGAGACGAGAAAGACCACGAGGATGGCGAGCTTGCCGGCGATGTATTCGGCGCTCGTCATCGGCTTCGACAGGTAGAGCTGCAGCGCGTTAGCGCGGCGATCGTTGGCGATCAAGCCGGCGCCGACGTAGATGGTCACGAAAAACACGAACAGGCTTTGCTGATCGAGGAACTCGCGGAAGGTCTCGCCTTTCGGCGCCAGGAACGAGGCCTGCGTAAACGTGGCCGACACGTAAATCTGCACCGCGCGGACGACGAATGGCGCCCAGGCGAACAGCATCAAGCCGATGAACTGGCGCTTGGAGATGATGTTCATTACGCCGGCGCGGGTCATCACCTGCCACGAGCGGCCGATCGCGGAACGGGTGCCGAGGTAACGGCGATAGCCTTGATCGTGAATAGGCATCGTTAGACCCCGCGAGGGTCCGCCTCGTACACCGATTGATCAACGAAGTTCTTCACGAATCACCTACCGCGCGGGCGAACACGTCCTCGAGGGTCGGAATGCTCGGCCGCAGGTGCCGCACCTGCAGGCGCTCGCGCGCCGCCAGCGCGAACAGCGCCTTGGTATTGTCGGCATCGCTGCCCGGCACGAACACGCGCAACACATCTTCGTCGGTGTCATGGACTTCGTAACCCGCCGCCTTGAGCACGCCGATGAAGTGCTGTTGATCGCCCTTCACCCGCATCTCGTAGACGCGGCCGGCGGTGCCCTTCAACGCTTCGATCGGCCCGTGCGTGGCGACCGTGCCCTTGTCCATCACCACGACGTAATCGCAGGTGTATTCGACGTCGGGTAGCAAGTGCGACGACAGAATCAGGTTGACGTTCTTGTTGTGCGCGAGGTCATGAATCAGCTCGAGCATCTCGTCGCGGCCCTTCGGGTCCATGCCGTTGGTCGGCTCGTCGAGAAACAAGAGGTCGGGATCGTGCACGATCGCCTGGGCCAGCTTGATGCGCTGCTTCATGCCGGTCGAGTAGGTTTCGATGTTGCGGTAGCGCGCCTCACCGAGACCGACGTAATACAGCACCTCATGGGCCCGCTGCATCGCATCGGTTGGTGGCAGGCCGGAAAGCTGCCCGCAATAGGCGACGAACGACACCGCATTCATGCCGGGAATGTGAGCGTCGCTTTCGGGCATGTAGCCGATGCGCTCGCGAATCTCCAGCGCCGCATGCGCCACGTCAAGGCCGAGCACGCGCATTGAGCCCTTGACCGGCACCAGGAAACCAAGCAGCGACTTGAGCAGCGTGCTCTTGCCCGCGCCGTTGGGACCAAGCAGGCCGACGGCGCCCTGCGGAAATACCGCGGAGACGTCGTTGAGGGCGAAATTCTTGCCGTAGCGGACGCTCAGGTTGTCGGCCTTGACCACCGGCCCGTCAAACCGCACGTCCGCGGCTGGCTGGGCGTCGGGTTGGCTCGTGGCCGTCTCCGAAGGGGGCATCATGCGGCGGTGTAGTGAAGTATACGGGCCGCGCGGTTACAGCGTTCCCCGGAGACCCAGCGCGTCTGCCTCGACCCGCATGAAGGTGATCACGTTGGTCACGTGCTCTTCGAGCGGCAATGCCATCAGCTCGGCGCCGCGTACCAGGTGATCGCGCGGCACCTGG
>DASVFC010000198.1:0-3849 GCA_036380235.1 Vicinamibacterales bacterium | reverse complement strand
AGGATCACCGTGGTGCCGCGACCGACCTCCGATGCGATGTTCACCATACCGCCGGATTGCTTGGCGAAGCCGTAGACCATGCTGAGGCCAAGACCGCTCCCCGAGCCTGCGGCCTTGGTGGTGAAGAAGGGCTCGTAGACGCGGTGCACCACCTCGGGAGGCATCCCGGTGCCGCTGTCTTGAATCGCGAGCATCGCGTAGTGCCCGATCGGCAGCTCGTCGTCCGTGCGCGGCGCCTGCGTGATCTCGGTCTTGCCGGTGCGTATCGTCAGCGTGCCGCCATCGGGCATCGCGTCCCGCGCGTTCAGCGCGATGTTCAAGATCGCGGCTTCAAGGGCCGAGGGATCGACAAGCGCCACGCCGGCGTCGCGGCCGGTCGCGGTATTGATCTTGATGCCGGCGCCGAGCGTGCGGCGCAGCATGCGCGCGAGGCTGTCGACCAGCGCGTTGATCGCCACCGGCTGTGGATTGAGCTGGCGCCGGCGCGAAAACGCGAGCAGGTCGCCGGTGAGATCCTGGCCGAGCCGTGTGGCCCGCAGGGTCTCGTCGATTAGCTCCAGGTTCTGATCGTCGATCTCCGGCAGCTTCATCCGCAGCAGTTCGAGGTTGCCAAGAATCACCATCAGGATGTTGTTGAAGTCGTGCGCGATGCCGCCGGTGAGTTGGCCGACGGCTTCCATCTTCTGCGACCGGAACAGGGCCGCCCGCGTCTGCTCCAGCGAGTCCTGCGCCGCGCGCAATTCGGTGATGTCGTGCGAGATGCCGTAGATGCCGAGGATCTTGCCGTCGCGATCGCGATACGCGCCCTTGGTGACCAGATACGCCTGTGTGCCCGAGGAGCTGCTGGCAACGCCTTCGAACGATCGGGCACGGCCATCGGCAAGCACCACCTTGTCGTCTTCGATGAACTGCCTGGCAGTTTCCTCGGGATACAACTCGTAATCGTGCTTGCCGACCACGTCTTCCGGCCTGCGGCCCACGAAATGCGCGGCCGCCTGGTTGACCAATACGTAACGGCCCTCGAGATCCTTGACGAAGATCGCGTCGGGCGTCGCGTCGATAACCGCCTGCAGGATGTCGGATGCGTTCGGGATGCCGGACATTAGGGAAGCGCCATCTTATCGAAAGTGAACGTGCTTCAGCTCCTCAAGCGCGGCCGTACTAGCCGGTCTGGCAAACCTTCTGCATTTGATCGGGCGGATGAGCATGGGCGAACCCAACCCGGCAGGTAGCCAGCGCCGGACCGCGTTGTTGCTCGTTGATGTCATCAACGACATGGAATTCGAAGGCTCGGAGTCCTTGGTGCGGTGTGCCGAACCGATGGCCACGCGGCTGCACGAGCTGAAGCAGCGGTGCCGCGACGCCGGCATTCCAACCGTCTACATCAACGACAACTTCGGCAAGTGGCGATCCGACTTCCGCTCGCTGGTGGACCATTGCATCAACGATCCGGTCCCGGGCAGGGAAGTGGCGAGGCTGCTCAAGCCCGATAATGACGATTACTTCGTGTTGAAGCCGAAAAACTCTGCGTTCTTCGGCACCACGCTCGACACGCTGCTCATCAGTCTCAACACCGACACCGTGATCCTGACCGGGATCGCCGGCGACAACTGCGTCCTGTTCAGCGCCAACGATGCGTATCTGCGTGACTACAAGTTGTTCATTCCCGCCGACTGCATCGCGTCGAATTCGAAAGAAGAAAACGACGCGGCGCTGCGTTTGATGGAGAAAGTGGTGAAAGCCGACGTGCGGCCGTCCACCGAGCTCGACCTCAGCGAACTGCCATGACCGCGCACCTGATTCAGATACTCCTGCCGCTCAAGATGCGAGACGGGACCGACGTGCCGGCGGCGATGTTCGCGGAGGTCCGGGTCGAGCTGACGCAGCGGTTTGGCGGCGTAACTGCCTATTCGCGCAGCCCGGCGACGGGTCTGTGGAAACGGACCGAAGCCGACGTCGAGCGCGACCAGGTGATCATGATCGAGGTCGTCGTCGAAGCTCTCGACCGCGAGTGGTGGGCCCAATACCGCGGGCAGCTCGAACAGCGATTTGGTCAGGAGGAGGTTCATGCACGCGCGCTCCCGATCGAACGTATCTAAAGAGGTAGACGGGCCCTCAGATTGGGAAGCGGGACCACCACTTCGGGCCCAAAAAGCTGGCAAGCCACTTGCTTTATAGAGAAGTAACTTCGCTCGCGGCCCTCTCTGGGCTTCGACAGCATCCCTTCTATCGACGGGAGGCTTCGGCCTCCCGACACGTCTTTCAGGCATAGCAAAATTCGCTCGCTGCTGGCGCCTGACGGCACCGCTGTGACGGACCATGGTCACGTGTCGCAGAAGGTCGTGACCCGGCCTTCGGTGATCTGCACTTTTTCCGCGAATTTGTGAGTATCTGGCTCTGGCGTGTGTCTTGCCGTGCACCCGGCATGAATCAAAAGCATTTGCTCTTACTCGCCGGCGTCGGACTGGCCTGCCTGGCCGCCACATTTACGGTGCAGGCGCAAGAAAAGCCGGTCGTCAAAATCCCCAACCCCGGTGTGCCCGAGGTCATGACGATCGAAGGCAACTTCGTGCGTGCCGCCTATAACAGGGAAGGCTACGTCATTCTCGGCTACCAGCTTGCCAATCGATCGCTCGGGGAGGAGTGGATGCTCCTCGAGGTCGGCATGACCGTGCTGGACAACACTCCGGCCTACGAGCTCAAACGCGACGCGATGACGCTGTCCACGCCCGATGGGAAGACCATTGCGCTGGCGACGATCCAGGAGCATCGCCAGGGAGACACCCGCGCGCTCCAGCAGCGCGAGCGCGTACAGCGCGATTCGATCAACTATTTCCCGCCGAAGGCCAGCAAGGCGTGCCGGCTCGGGTTCTTCGCCGAACTCGATCAGCGCGTGATGCCGTGGGATCAAGTGGAGTTGAGCAACACCCGCGCCTGTCTCGGACGGCTCTACTTCAAGGTTCCCGGCGGCATCCAGTACGGCCAACATTGGCTGAACGTGAAGTTCGCCAACAGCACGATCCGCGTGCCGTTCCGCATCTTCACCAAGGAAGAAGAGCGGACGATGGATAAGAACTACAAGGACATCCGGCGCCAGGTGCAGGATGCTTTCCGTCCGCCAAAGAAACAGGATTAAGGAGACTGGGCGAGTCGCGTCGGCTAGCGCGATGCGATCTCGTCCAGCACCGCTCGCAAGTGGTTGGCGTCAACCGGCTTGACGAGGTGCGCGGTGAAGCCTGCATGCTTCGAGGTTTCGCGGTCGTGCGGCTGGCCGTAGCCCGTGACCGCGATCAACCGCGTCTGGCGTAATTCCGGGTGTGCCGCGAAGCGCTCCGCCAGCTCGAAGCCGTCCATCACAGGTAGTCCCAGATCGACCAGCGCCACATGCGGATTGAGCCGCTCCGCAGCGGCCAGCGCCGACGGCGCGTCGAAGGTGACGTGCGGCTCGTAGCCAAACTCCCGCACGAGGGTTCCCAGCATCGCGGCCGCGTCTATATTGTCGTCGACGATCAGCACCCGTGTGCCGCGAGATACCGGCGTCACCGCAACGGCTTCACGTGGTGGTGCGACTACGCCGGCTTCAATCGGCATTGCCCGAGGTAAACGCACCACGAATTCGGCGCCATGGCCGCGCCCGAGGCTGTTCGCGGTGACGGTGCCGCCGTGCAGTTCGACCAGGCTGCGCACGATCGCGAGGCCCAGGCCGAGGCCGCCTTGCGAGCGCGCCAGTGCCTGCGGCTCCTGCACGAACAAGTCGAAGATCCGCGGCAACATTTCGGCATCGATCCCGGCCCCGGTATCGCGCACCGCCAGCACCACGTCGTCGCCCTCCTCGCGGCCGCTGATCGA
>DASVFC010000197.1:0-2295 GCA_036380235.1 Vicinamibacterales bacterium | reverse complement strand
GAACCGCAGGTTGCGAACCGGGTGGCTGATGCGCCCCTTTTCGATCCACCACAGCCCGTCGCGCGTCAGGCCGGTCAGCACGATCGTGCGCGGGTCGACAAGGCGCACGTACCAGAAGCGTGAGATCAGCAGCCCGCGCGGCGTCGCCTTGATCATCTCGTCGAGCGACATCGGCGCCTGCGTGCCCTCGAAGATGTAGTTGACGGGGCCCGGCGTCGGCTGCACCTTCTTCTGCTCCGCCCAGTAGCGCGAGTAGACGAGGTTCTCGAGCACACCGCCCTTGATTAACGAGACGCGCGCCGACGGTATGCCTTCGTTGGTGGCCGGCGCGCCTGGCATCTCGGCGTGCATTGGGTCGCTGTAGATGTTGATCTTGTCGCTGAAGAGCGCCTCGCCAATGCGCGTCTTGCCATCCTTGCCTGAGAAGGCGCTGCGGCCTTCGTCTGCGGTGCGGGCGTCGAGCGCGTTGGTGAGGAAACCGACGAGATCCGACACCGCCTGCGGCTCGAGGATCACCGGATAGACCCCCGGCTCGATCGCCTTAGGCTGTTGCGATCGCACGGCCTTTCCCACCGCCTCGTCGGCAATGCGCCTGGCATCGAGCCGCGACAGATCGAAATGATCGCCGGAGTAATAACCGGATCCGGTGCCGTCCGCGCTGCGCGCGGTGAGGCTGAAATCTGCCTGACTCGACTGGTAATACCGCCGATTGCCATTGGCCGTGGCGGCCGCAGTGGCCGTTGCTCGCGCCACGTGGAAGCCGGCGCCGCTCACGTTTGCTGATCGGCAGGCCGACAGCGCCGCCTGCATCGCCGCGGCTCGCGCCTCGAGATCGACGTCTGCCGTGGCGGGCGCGAAGCCGTGCGATTGCGCGTAGTCGAGCGGCCCGAGCGTCGCCACGTATTCCCGATGCACCGGCGAGATGCGGGCGATCTGCACGGCCTCGTCGCCGATGCGCTTCAAGGCCTCGGCACCGGCATCGTTGCCCGTGATCGATCCGCGCCTGCCGCCAACCCATACGGTTGCCGTGATGTCGATGTCTTCAGCGCGGCCGCTGGTGGTGATGCTGTTGTCTGCAAAGCGCGCGTGCGATTCGATGGTGTTCTGCACCTGCACCTGCGCGTCTTCGGCGCCCGCTGCCTTCGCGTGGCCGAGCACCGTGTCACAAATGTTGAGGGCGTCTGCTCTGGTCAGCATCACAGTGAAGCCGTATTGAGAACGGTAATGTTGCGGAATCGTGCGGGCGGGCAGCCGTGGCTGACCGCGTTGGTCTGGCCGGGCTCGCCTTTGCCGTCGGCCGAGGTCCCCCACAGCTTATATGTCGCCGGACCGCCGACGCCGTCGCACGACGCCCAGAAGTCCGGCGTGCGCGATTGATACGCGGCGTCCTTGACCATCGCACCGAGCTTGCCGTCTCGAATCTCGCGGATCACCGCGCCACCGAACTGGAAATTGTAGCGTTGTTGATCGATCGACGACACGCCGCGGCCCTCGATGAACAGACCGCGCTTGATGTCGCTGAACAGTTGATCGAGCGTGACTTCCGTAGCCGCGGGCTCGAGCGACACGTTCGGCATGCGCGGGAACGGCACGCTCGACCAGCTGTCGGAGTGCAGGCAACCATGCGATCGTTTCTGCCCGACCAGCGGCGCCAGCTCGCGCGTGGTCTGCCAATCCACGAACATGCCGTCGCGCACGATGTGCCACCGCTCCGACTTCACACCCTCATCGTCATAGCCCGTAGTGGCGAGACCGCCTGGCTGCGTGCGATCGCCGACAAGGTTGACGATCTTGTTGCCGAAGCGCAGCTTGCCGGCGTCGGTGGGTTTGATGAAGCTGGTGCCGGCCATGTTGGCCTCGTAGCCAAGCGCGCGATCGAGCTCAGTGGAATGGCCGACCGATTCGTGAATGGCCAGGAACAGTTGCGAGGGATCGACGACGATGTCGTAGCGGCCGGCGGCGACCGGTTTGGACTTCAGTTTCTCGACCACCTCGTGGCCCGCCTTCTCCGCGTCCTGCAGCCAGGGATATTCCTCGACGTATTCGTAGCCGACCAGTTGCGCCCGATCGACCACCGGCCGTGTTTGAAAATCGCCCGTCGTGCGATCGGCCGCCGTCGTGGTGAACTGCGGATATGTGCGTACTAACCGCTGGGTGATTCGCGAGCCCTCGCTCGATGCGAAGTACTTCTGCTCGTCCACGAACAGAACCTGCGAGCTCACGAAGGAGACGCCGGGCACCGCCAGGGCGGTTTCGTTCAGCTTCATGAGGAACGCTATCTTCGTGTCCAGCGGC
>DASVFC010000196.1:0-3012 GCA_036380235.1 Vicinamibacterales bacterium | reverse complement strand
GTGTTCATGCGCCGCATCATACCGCCATCGCCCGATTGGCGGCTGATCAGCTTAGGAGTAGAATCCGCCGAATGAAGACCAACCCGTTCGGACTGCGCCTCGTCATGCTCTGCCTTGGTGTTGCGCTAGCCGTAGCTGCGGTTGGCGCCGCCGGCGGACAAGAGCGCATCGACTTCAGTGTCATCGAGAAGATCCGCGCCGAAGGGATGGACCGATCGAAGGCGGTCGAAATCTTCGAGTACCTGACAACCAACATCGGCCCGCGCCTCACCAACTCGCCCGCACACCGCCAGGCGATCACGTGGACGCAGCAGCAACTCAAGTCGTGGGGCATGAACGACGTGCAGGCCGAATCGTTCCAGTTTGGCCGAGGTTGGATGTTGAACAAGGTGACGATAGAAATGGTCGAGCCGCGCTACATGCCGATGATTGGCTACCCGCGCGGCTGGTCTCCCTCCACCGCGGGTCGCATCGTCGCCACCCCCGTCTGGATTCCCGGCCTCGACGATGCCGCGATGAAAGCGCAGGCGGGGAAGTTGAAGGGCGCCATGCTGCTGACAAGCCCTTTGCAGCAATACGCGATCCGCGCCGATCGACCGGCCGCAAGCGGCGACCTCAAGCAGCCATCACCGGCGCCGGCACGGCCGCCGCAGTTAAACGCAGAACGCCTCGCCACGCTGAAGGCGGAGGGCGTTGCCGTCACGATCGAGCCCAACATCGGCGAGCACGGCACGGTGTTCGTTACCGGCCGCGACATGGGCGCCAACGCGGTGCCGTCCATCGTGCTCGCATCCGAGCACTACAACCTCGTGGTCAAGATGCTGCAGCAGAAAATTCCTGTGAAGCTGGCCATCGAAATCCAGGGCACCTACAACGACGACGACCGCAATACGCACAACGTGATCTGGGAGATTGCCGGCACCGATAACACCGTCAAGGACGAGATCGTGATGGTCGGCGCGCATCTGGATTCGTGGCACACCGCCACCGGCGCCACCGACAATGCCGACGGCAGCGCGACGGTCATGGAAGCGTTCCGGATCCTGAAGACGTTGAACGTCCGGCCGCGCCGCACCATTCGCGGTGCGCTGTGGGCCGGCGAAGAGCAAGGCCTGCTGGGGTCGCGCGCCTACGTCGCGCAGCATCTGGCCGGAGACAAGAACAAGGCAGCGCGCGACAAGTTCTCGGTGTACTTCAACCTCGATAACGGCTTCCCGCCGATCAGCGGTTTCTACATGGAAGGCAACGAACCGGCTCGCGCGATCATGGCGGAGTGGTTGAAGCCGGTGGCGGCGCTGGGCGCGATCATGCCGTCTCCCGGCCACATCGGCGCCACCGATCACCTGTCGTTCCTCGAGGTCGGCGTGCCGGGCTTCCAGGCCATTCAGGACTACACCACTTACGATGTCCGCACGCACCACACCAACGTCGACTTTTCCGAGCGCATCGATCCGAACGCGCTGAACCAAGCGTCAACGGTGATGGCAGTGGTGTTGTATCAGGCAGCGATGCGTGAAGGAACGTTCCCCAAACCTGCTGCGCCGACGAAGAAGCCTGGCACGCAGTAAAACACACGGAGGTACGGCGGCGCGGTACCGAAGCGGCTCAGCGGCAATGCCTCGCTTAGCCGCCCTGACCTTTTGGAAAAGCGTTTCTCCGTGGCTCCGTGCCTCCGGGTGTTGTTCAGTGACAGATCGACAATCCGCGATCGAGCACGTGGCCGTTGGCGGCGAGGAACTCCCACTCGTATAGTGCGGGCTCGAGCTTCAGTCGCAACAGTCCGTGCGTGGACAGCAGTAGTTCCGAGTTGCGTGCGGCACGGGCGCGTTGATACGGCGGCGCGCCGCCGCCGCCGGAAATGAACAAACGAATACCGCGCACCGGATCCGCCTGCTGGCTGGCGTTCTGCGGCGCGTGTCGCTCGTAGAGATGATCGTGCGCCGACACCACCAGGTCGGCGTTGTTGTTATAGAGCAACTCCCACATGTCGCGCTGTGCGGGATGGGGACCGTTCGGCCCGGAACTGTCGAACGGGTGATGCCACACCGCAAGCGCGCATCGCGATGGTGCGGCCTGTAACTCGTGACGCACCCATTCGAACTGCCGCGAGTTGCGCTGCATCGGCACCATCGAATTCAGCATCAGCACGTGCCAGCCGTTCAGCCGCAGCGCGTAATAGCCGTTCCGGTCCGGGCCGGCGCGGTCGCCGAAATACGTGAAGTATCCGGTGGCGTTGGGCGTGACGTAATCGTGATTGCCGGGCGCCGCCCAAAACCGCGTGCGAAAGCGGCCGAACGAAGGGTCGAAGCAGCGCCGGAACTCATCCAGCGTACCGCTGTCATACGCCAGATCGCCAGCCAGCAGGATGTCGCCGCCCAAATCCGTCAGCAGGCGCGCCAGTTGCGTCATCGCCGGCGAACCGCACCACCCTGTATCGCCAAACACGTTGATCCAGGTGGATCCCACGGGCGGGGGTGTCGGATTAGTCGAAATTGGTGTTTCATTAGCTGGAACTTCGACAGTCGGGGGCGGCTCGACCACGGCAATGGGCGGCGTTGGCGTCGGCGTTGGCGACGCGGGCGTGCCGCCGCTGCACCAGGCGGCGGCAAGGCCACAGCCTATGACAACGATCAGCCCGACGGCACGAGGGGGGCGGGGCCGCATGATTTTTCCGAGGTTTTCACAGCGCAACGGACGCCGCGAATGACTCGTCTATATTGTGTATCGGCCATGAAACGCGCCGCAACCCATCTCACATTGTTGTTACTCGTCCTTGCGCTGTTGCCCGTCGCCGCACGGGCGCAAACCGCGGACGACTTGTTCTCCCGCACCGATCTGCAGCGTGTTGATCTCTGGGTGCATTCGTCGGACTGGGCCAAGCTGAAGGCGGAGTTTCAAACCAACACTTACTACCCCGCCGACATGACGTGGAACGGCATCACCGTTCGCAATGTCGGCATTCGATCGCGGGGCCGCGGGTCGCGCAGCCCGCATAAACCCGGCCTCCGCGTC
>DASVFC010000195.1:0-7804 GCA_036380235.1 Vicinamibacterales bacterium | reverse complement strand
GGCCTCACCACTCGCAGCTGCGAGTCTGGTCACGAGCTCCTGGTCGGACAGGCGAAGCAGGTGCTGGTGGTTGAACCAATCGAGCTTCTCGGTGTTGAACACCGCGTTGCCGCCGCTGATGCCATCGAGCGTGAAGCGCCCGATCAACTCATCACGCGTAAACAGTTCTTCGTCGCTGCCCGTGCCCCAGCCGAGAAGTGCGAGAAAGTTGAACATCGCCTCGGGGATGTAACCTTGCTTCTCGTACTCCATCACCGACGTGGCGCCGTGCCGCTTGCTGAGCCGCTTCTTGTCCGGCCCCATGATTAGCGGCACGTGCGCGAATGCCGGGGGCGTCTTGCCCAACGCGGTGTAGAGAAGCACCTGCTTGGGCGTGTTGGAGATGTGATCGTCGCCGCGCACGACGTGCGTCACTTCCATGTCGATGTCGTCGACGACGACGGACAGGTGGTAAGTGGGATGGCTGTCAGACCGCAGGATGACGAAGTTTTCGATGTGCTCGTTGTCGAACTCGATGGGGCCGTGCACGCTGTCGGTGAACGCGGTCTTGCCGGGCGCCACCTTGAACCGGATAGCGCCTTCGTCTTCGAACGCATGCCCGCTGTCGACCAATTGGCGCGCCGCCGCGCGATAACGGTCGAGCCGTTGGGATTGGAAATACGGCGCGTGCGGTCCGCCCACCTCCGGCCCTTCGTCCCAATCGATGCCGAGCCAGCGCAATCCATCGAGGATGCCCGTCACCATCTCGGCCTGCGAGCGCTCGACGTCGGTGTCTTCGATGCGCAGGATGAAGGTGCCGCCGTGACGGCGCGCGTAAAGCCAGTTGAACAACGCGGTGCGCGCGCCACCGACATGGAGGTAACCGGTGGGGGACGGTGCGAATCTGAGACGAGGAACCACAGGAGGGAGATCTTATCCCGCGGGTGAGCGATCGTCGAAGCGGCGGCGGAGCCGGGTGTGGCGTGTGCCTCAGGTCAGCGGGAGGTGAGGCGTTTCCGCCTCGACGCGATTGCGCGCCGGTGAGCGCTTTCGCTTGGCGCGATACATCGCCTCGTCGGCTTGGCGCAGCGCGTCTTCGGGATTGCCGCCCGCCTCGAGCCGGCCGATGCCGACCGCGAATCGTATCGGCAGCAGCCCGCCGCCGGGACTGCCGACGCGACTGCGCACCGAATCGGCGCGTTCGTACGCCGCGGTTTCGGTAAGGCCGGCCGCCACCACCACGAATTCATCGCCGCCGTAGCGCACGATCGCGTCGGACGGACGGAAACATTGCGTCAGCGCCGCCGCGAAACGCGCCAGGCACTCGTCTCCGGTCTGGTGGCCGTGTTCGTCGTTGATCTTCTTGAAGTCGTTGAGGTCGAAAAAGATCAGCTGTGCGCCGTGCGGCTGGGCCGCACGCATCACCTCGGGCAGCGCGCGCCGATTGGCGAGGCCGGTAAGCGGGTCGCGATCCGCCAGCTGGCGCAGCCCGGCCTGGGCTTCGACCATCTGCGAGTTGGCGGCTTCGAGCTCGCGCTGCTTGCGGGCATCGATGGCGAGCACCATGCCCATCGCCAGCAACCACTGCACGCCGATGTCCAGTGAGTAGTGGGCGGCCAGGATCGCGTTCGCCGGAACGGTGAACATGCCCTCCTCGGCGCCAATGGACAGGTTGACGGCGTAGGCCGCGGATTCGGCCGCCGACAGCAGCGTCCGCGCGACGAACGCGATGGCCAGCCACGCCGACCCTGAGGGGCCGTCGCGGAACAGCGACATCGTGCCGACGGCAAAGCCGGCGGCGATGATCAACTGCGACACCACTCCGAGGCGATCGCGCGTCGTGATCAACACAATCGCAACCAGCGAGAGGGCGGCGATTGCGGGAACGATCTGCCGCGCGTCGACGAGCCTCGGCCAGCGGCCCATGAACTCGTAAGCACCGCGGACGTGCATCCACACGTATACGGATTTCGCCGCCAGGTAAGCGGCGAACACCGCTCCGAAAAATACCTCGGGCGGTTTGAAGTACCAGAACGCGCTCGTGGTCATCAGCGCGACCACGTTCGCGATCCAGCCGTACGTCCACCACCGCAGCTCGGCGCGCCGGTTCGAACGCCACAGCGCGGCGAAGAACAAAGCGATGAGTACCGACGAAATCGTCAGGCCCGAGATATTCAGGCGATAGAGAACGACATCCACAGGATGCCGGAAAGTATAGCTCTCACGGCATCCTCGGAGCGCTACTGCTTGACCGCGAGCTCCATGCTGACCCGGCCGCGTTGGTCGGCTTTCGCGGTGCCGATTTTTGTACCGTCGATTACAAAAGCGATCTCGGTGCCGGCGGCAAGGCCCGACAGCGACAGTTCCACTTCCTGTTCGGTGGGCGTATCCGTTTGATATTCAACCTCTGCCTCGCCCTTCGCCGTCACCTGTGATGCGACTGCCGTCAACGGCGCCAGCCGCTCGATCTCGCCTTCATCATCGGTGTCCACCGGCGCGAACGATCCCCGCAGCAACACCTGTCCCTGCGCGTCGTGCACCTCCGCGACCGCCGCATTCCTGAAATCACCCGCGATGGGCTGCACCTGCTCGCCGTAAAGCTGCGCCACCGCAACGCTGGCGGCGAGGGCTACCAACAGCAGACCCGCCATCGACATGACATGAACTTTCTTGGCCACAACTACCTCCTGCATCCAGAGTAGAGGGCGGCCATGAACCGGAGATAAACAAGCCGGACTATTGCGGCGCGGGCAGGGTGATGACGAACGTGGAGCCGGCCCGCGAGGACGCCGCTAGATCGACGTCGCCGCCATGCACGCGAGCGATCCAGCGCGCGAGCGCCAGGCCCAGGCCGGCGCCCCCATCTTTGCCGTGCGTCCTGGCCGCGTCAACGCGATAGAAGCGCTCGAAGATGCGCGGCCGGATTTCGGCTGGAATTCCAGGTCCATCGTCACTGACCGAGATCGCGTAGTGATTACCAGTGAGGTCGAGCGCAATGCGAACCGCGCTGCCCGAAGGCGCATAGCGCACCGCGTTGTCGGCGATGTTGAGGATCAGCCGGCGGATCAGATCTTCATCGCCGGTGAGCGGAGCGGGCCGATAGGCGCTGTCGGTAATCGAGATGCCGCGAGTCGAAGCGACGACGCGCATCGCCCGGACCACTTCGTCCACCACTTCGTCGAGATACATCGGCATCGCGCGCACCGGGTAGCTGCCGGCATCGGCTCGCGCCAGCGTGAACATGTCGTCGACAATCCGCGACAATCGCGTCGTCTCCTGTTCGATGATCGCCAGCGTGTCGCGGTAGTCGGCTTCGTTGCGCGTCGGCTGCTGTAACGCCACGGTGGCCGCGGTCCGCGCCGTCGTCAGCGGCGTGCGCAGTTCATGCGAGGCGTCGGCCATGAATTGCCGCTGCTGAACCAGTGACCCTTCAAGGCGGGCGAGCAGGCTGTTGAATGTCTCTGCGAGCTTGCCCAACTCGTCCCGGGGATTTGCCACCGGCAGCCGTTCGCTCAGATTCGCGACGCCGATCTGCCGCGCCTGGTCGGCCATCGCCACCACCGGCGACAGGCTGCGCCCGGCCAGAAACCAGCCGCCGATGCCGGCGACGATCAGCGATAACGGCACGAGGTAAACGAGAATGCCTCGCAGGGATTCGAGCTCTTCGTCGGTGGATTCGAGACTCGTGCCGGCAACGATGACGAACTCGGCGTCGAAGTCGGCAATGTCGACCCAGCGAATCGCGAGACGGTGGCGATCGTCCAGATCGTCGGCCTCGACGATGGTCATCATCAAGTCGTCGTGCAAAGGGATGTCGGCGATCGGCGGCAGCGGGATGGCAATGTCGTCTTCGCGGCCGGCTTCGGCGAGCAATCGGCCGCGGCCGTCGTAGATGGCCAGCAGCGTCTGGCGCGACGCCAGTTCGGTAGCCGTGCTGCGCGCAGCATCCGCGGCATCCTGGCCCTCGTTGAGGTCGTTAGTCAGAGAGGTATGTGCAATCTGGACCACCGCGTGCAGCGTGTCGTCGATGCGCGTGTACAACGCGCGCGCGAGCAGCACGTAAATGACGACGATGGAGACGATGAGTATGGCCGCCAGCACGGTGACGTACCACAGAGTGAGCCGGGCCCGCACCGACTCAAATATCGTCATCATCGGCGCGCTCGGTCAGGGTGTAACCGGCGCCCCTGCGCGTGTGGATCAGCCTGACCTGGTGTCCGTCGTCGATCTTGCGGCGCAGCCGCTGAATGTAAACCTCGATCAGGTTGGAATCTGGATCGAACGAATCGTCCCAGACGTGTTCGGCGATGTCGCTGCGCGTCGCGACCTGCCCCTGGCGGCGGCCGAGGTATTCGAGCAGCGCGAATTCCTTGGTGGTCAGCTGCACGTCGCGCCCGCCCCGGCTGGCGGTGCGTGACCGTGTGTCGATGACCAGATCGGCAATGCGAAGTTCAGCGTTGGTCAGTGCCGGGCCGCGTCGCAGCAGCGCGCGCACCCGGGCGACCAGTTCGGGAAAGTGATACGGCTTTGAAAGATAGTCGTCGGCGCCGGCGTCGAGGCCTTCGACCCGCTGCTCCAGGCCGCCGCGTGCCGTCAGCATCAGGATGGGGACCGTCGAGCCAAAGTCGCGCAGCCGCCGGCAAAGATCGAGGCCGTTGATGCGCGGCAACAGGACGTCGAGAATCACCAGGTCGTAGTCTGTATCACCAACCTGCGCCATCGCTGCCGCACCGTCCGCGGCAATGTCGACGGCATACGAATGTTCCCGCAATCCTTTGGCGAGCACTTCCGCCGCCGCCGGTTCGTCTTCCACGACCAGTATTCGCATCAGCTCATCAGTTACCCGCAGTCAGCCGCAGCCCCTGCGCGATTTTCTCCTTGATCTTAGCCGTGTAGCGAGCGCCGACATCATCCTGGTAGCCGCCGGCCCTGAACACGTCGCGCCACTGCTGATCCGTCACCTGCGACAGCCTCTCGCACGCCCAGCGCACGTCGGGCGGCGTTACCGACGCAATGACGTCGCGATAGATGCCGCGATAGTCGAACTCGACGCGGCCCCGTTCGCGATCGACGGCCTTGATGAAGCCCTGTTGCTCGAAGTCGGCAACATCGTTGCGGGTGCCCTGACCGAAGCCGCGCAACCGGAACCACGTGAGAATCGTCGGATACGTGAACTTGCCGAGCGACGCGCCGAGATCGCGCACCACGAACCAGCGGTCAACCCCATTCGTCGGCTCGTCAAGCTGATAGATCTTGTTGTTCGACGTCTTCCAGTCCCAGCTGTTGACGATCAGGTTGGCAACAATGAGCCCGCCGAACTCTCGCGTGCCCACGAATGGGTTCTGATGCCACGGCCATTCACCGGTCACGGTGCGGCCGCGAAGATCGGGACGAAATCGTCCGGGCTCCTGCGCGCCGGCTCGCGCTCCGGAGAGCGACCAGTTGGCAACGTAATACGTCGGCGGCTGGTGAAAGCCGATGGCCCACAACACGCGCGACGCCACCACTTCCGATTGTGCTTCAGGGCCCGTCTTCACGCTCCAGGTCATCTGGCGATGATCGCGAACGTCGAAGCCAGGGCTATAGCCGGTCGTATCTTCGGCGACGAACTCGAACGTCGCCTGCGTCGGCATCAACTGCGCGCCGCCAGGGCCGTGGAACAGATCGCGTGCGGCGATGTTGCCGGGTTCCTGCCATAGCTCGGCGATGCGGGCCGGCTGTCCAGGAGTCACTTCGACCTGGCGAATGGCCCTGGAGCACGACGCCGCGGCGATCGTGACGGCGAGCGCCGCCGTTACGACGAGACGAACGGCTACGGATTGCATGACAGCGCTGCCAGCGTGCCAGGTTGCTTCTTGCCGCCGCCCTCGCCACCGACGTACACCGTATTACCGGCGCCAAAGACAACTGCTTCGCCCTGGGGTTCCTTCAAGCCGGACAAGTCGACGCGGTGTGCTTCCTTAAAGTCACCACGCATAAAGTCCGCGCCGCGATAAAACGTGAGCGACCGGTTGGTGCGCAACACCACCCACTTGCCATCGGTTGAGAACGCGCCGTCGGTCACCCGTCCGTCGTTGCGAGGCTTGTCGGCAATTGCCTCGCCGACGCGCTCGAGCTTTACCGTCGCTCCGGCTTTCAACTCGCGCGGGAACTTATAGACGGCGATTGGCCCCGTGTCCCCCTTGGTGACGATGAAAAGCGTGCCGTCGGGCGCAATCAGCAAGGCTTCGGCGTCGTGTGCGCCATCGGGGTACGTCGCATGAAAGGCTTCCGCCTTGGCGGACCCGCTCGCCTGCGCGGGCTCGGCCACACGATAGATCGTGATTTGCTTTCGCGACGCGTCGTTATCGCCGATGTCGCCGACGTAGAGACAGGATCCATTACCGCAGCGGCCGGAGGCGAGCGCCTCCCAATCCTCGACCTTCGCGCCCGTCAACGTCAGCTTACCGGCAACGGCACCCTTGGCGTCGACCGCAAGCAGCTCCGGCGCGCCGGAATCGTTGTGCATCCAGATCGTGGCGTTGGTGCCGACTGCGAGCCCGCTCGCCTCCGGCAGGGCAGTGAGCGTCACGAGCGGGCTCTGCGCTTTGCACACCGCACTCTCGGATCCCTGCGCCGCTGCCGCACTTACGTGCCCGCCAACAATCACCGTTGTTACCATTGCTATTTCACGAAGGCCGAACATCACGCTTCCTCCTGGAACGACCTTAGTGAGGACACATAAATGCAGCATGAATGTCGCGGCCGAGCTTTGGGAGGGCCCGACGTTGACCGGCGGGCGTCATCGCACTAGATTCAACGAACTGCCGTGCGTAGACAGGACCCTCACGCCAACCCGCCCATCATGCAAGCGGGCGCCCCGATTGATGAGGCACGACTCGTCGCCGTGATGCTGCACGGCCGCGGCGCCGGCGCGCAGGACATCCTCAACCTGTCCGAAGAATTCAGCGCCCGCGACGTGGCGTACCTCGCACCGCAAGCGGCCGGCAACACGTGGTACCCGTACTCGTTCCTGATGCCGATCGAGCAGAACGAGCCGTCATTGAGCTCTGCGCTGCACGTCATCGAGACACTGCTGGCGTCCCTGGCGGAGAAGAAGTTCACGGCCGACCGCGTTGCGTTGATGGGTTTCTCCCAGGGTGCGTGCTTGACGCTCGAATTCGCCGCCAGGCACGCACAGCGGTATGCCCTCGTTGCCGCGTTCAGCGGCGGGTTGATCGGGCCGCCCGGAACCGCACGCAACTATTCAGGCTCGTTCGAAGGCACGCCGGTGTTCCTGGGCTGTAGCGACATCGATCCCCACATCCCCGTCGAACGCGTTCACGAGTCTGCCGATGTGTTCACGCGGATGGGCGCCGCCGTGACCAAGAAGATCTACCCGCACATGGGCCACACGATCAATGAATCGGAGATCGAGATCGTCGACGAACTGCTCAACAAGAGATCAGGAGGAAAGTCATAACAGGAGAATAGGAGTCAAGGAGGCATTAACAAATGGATATCTCCTGATCTCCTAATCTCCTGTAATGAATTTCCTCTTGATCTCCTGTGTTTCTTTCTCCTCGCCTCTTGTTACTCGGCGCGGAGCGCCTCCACGGGCGTCACCTTCATGCCGCGGCGCGCCGGGACGAACGACGCGAATGCCGCCACCAGGGTGAGCAACACCGCGGTGCCAACGAACGTTGTCAGATCGAACCGCTCCGTCTGGAACAACATCGACGTCAGGAATTGCGACAGCCACGCCGCGGCGACGATGCCGGTCGCCACGCCGATCGAAACCAGGCGCAGTGCGTCGCCGATCATCATTCGGAATACCGAGGTGGTC
>DASVFC010000194.1:0-7537 GCA_036380235.1 Vicinamibacterales bacterium | reverse complement strand
CCGGCATGATGTACGAGCTCGACGCCATTGCCGCCACGGTCATCGGCGGCACCAGCCTGATGGGCGGCGAAGGCTCGCTGGGCGGCACCCTGGTCGGGGCACTGATCATGGGCGTGCTGCGCAATGGATTGAACCTGCTTGGTGTATCTTCATTCGTCCAGCAAATCGTGATCGGCGCGGTGATCGTCGTGGCCGTGCTGGTCGACACGCTGCTGAAACGTCATCGAGCCTGATCATGCGCACATTCATCATCGGACTGTCGCTCGCGCTCTCCGTCGTCGGATCTGGCTGCAACCGCGAAGCACCAGCGGCCGGCGATCGCAAGACCGTGGCCCTGGTGCTCAAAACTCTGAACCATCCGTTTTTCGTCGACATGCGTCGCGGCGCCCAGGACGCCGCCGATCGGCTCAACGTCGACCTGCAGGTGCAGGCCGCCGAGCGCGAGATCGATGTCGACAAGCAGATGCAGATAGTCGAAAACCTGCTGCAAACCGGGATTGACGTGCTGGCCATTACTCCCAGCGGGTCGCGCGAGATCGTCTCGGCGCTGGTGAAGGCCACCGCGGCGAAGGTGCCGATCGTGATCGTCGACACGCGCCTTGATGCGAAGGCCGCCGCGGATGCCGGCGTGCGCACCGAAACCTTCATCGGCTCCGACAACTACGAAGGCGGCAAGGTGGCCGGCGAATACGTCGTCAAGGTGACCGGCGGCAAGGCGCGTGTCGGCATTCTCGAAGGCATTCCGGGTCACGAAACCGGCGATTCGCGATTGCGAGGATTTCGCGATGCCGTGGCCAAGTCGCCGGGCATCACGATTGCCGCATCGCAGCCGGCAAACTGGGAACGCGATCAGGGCTTCAACGTGTTCCAGAACATGCTCCAGGCGCATGGCGACATCGACACGGTATTCGCGGCCAACGACCTCATGGCGCTCGGCGCCATCGAAGCGATTGCCGCTGCCGGCAAGAGCGGCAAGATCCGTGTTGTCGGGTTCGATGCTCTTGACGATGCGAAGAAGGCGATCGAGGCGGGAACGATGGCGGCGTCGGTGGCGCAGTTCCCGTACGAGATGGGGAAGGCGGCCGTCGAAAGCGCGGTCAAGATTCTTGCCGGCGAGAAACTTCCGAGCGACATCATGGTGAAGCTCGAAATGGTGACGAAGCAAAGATGAAACGATTGAACGTTGGAGTGATTGGGCTCGGCCGGCTCGGCCGGGTCTACGTTCGCGACCTGGCAGGTCGCATCCCCGAGACGCGCGTCGTCGCCGTGTCGGACCCGCTCGGCACCCTTGCGAAGGACATCGCGGAGGAGTTCGACGTGCCGAAGTCGTACGCCGATCCACTCGCGATGATCGACGACAAGAACGTCGAGGCGATCGTGATCGTGACGCCGACGCACGTTCACCGCGAACAGGTGATTGCCGCGGCGGCCAGCAGGAAGCCGACGTTCTGCGAGAAGCCGCCGGCGTTGTCGTTGAGCGAAGTGGCGGAGATGAAGACCGCAGTGGCGAAGAGCGGCATGTTTTTCCAGATGGGGTTCATGCGCCGCTTCGATGCCGGTTATGCAGCGGCGAAGAAGGCGATCGAGGCCGGACGCATTGGCACGCCGCTGGTCTTCAAGGCGACGTCGCGTGACCCGTTCCGCCCGAGCCTCGAATACGCCAACCCGGCGAGCAGCGGCGGCATGTTGATCGATATGGGCATCCACGATTTCGATCTGGCACGCTGGTTTATGGGCGACGTCAAGACGGTGTCGGCCATCGGCGCGACGATTGCGTATCCGGAGCTCGCCACGGTCGGCGACATCGACAACGCTATTGCGAGCCTGACCTTCACCAACGGCAAGCTCGGAGTTGTCGATCTGACGCGCAGCGGCATTTACGGCTACGACATCTCGACGGAGATTCTCGGCCTCGAAGGCACCATCCGGATCGGCTACCTGCGCGAAACGCCAATCATGGTGATGACGAAAGCCAACGGCGTGCAACACGACACGGTGCCGTACTTCATGGAACGGTTCCGCGACGCTTACACCAACCAGCTGCAGAACTTCGCGCAGAACGTGCTCAACGATCGACCCGCGCCGATCACCATCGACGATGGGATGGAGGCACTGCGAGTTGGCGTGGCGGCGACACGCGCCCGCGAAAGCGGTTCCACGGTCGCGGTCGCCGACATCAAAGGGTGAGATGCTGCGCTGTTGGCTGACTTGGTCCGCCGTCACGGCAATCATCTTCGCCGGCACAATTGCCGCACAATCGCCGGCGCCATCGACGGCCGTCGGCGAGTGGCCGACCTACGGTGGCGACCTCGCCAACTCCAAATACTCGCCGCTCGAGCAAATCAACGCGCAGAACTTCTCATCGCTGAAGATCGCGTGGCGGATGAAGTCGCCGGACGGCTTCCTCAGCCTGACGCTGCCGGACGGCAGCGAGTGGCACGCCGACTCGAAGACGATCTTCGACGAGCTCAATCGCATCGATCCCAAACGCTGGCGTGACGGGCAGCCGCCGTTCGTGCAGAACTACAAGGCGACGCCGCTGATGGTGGGCGGCACGTTGTATGTCAACACGCCATCTTCAGTCGGCGCCGCGTACGACGCGCGAACCGGCGAGTTGAAATGGACCTACAACCCGAAGAGCTACGAAGCCGGCACGACGACTATGAGCTTGCGCTGGAATCAGCGCGGGGTCGCCTACTGGCGCGACGGCAATGACGAACGCATCTATTGGGGAACCGGCGACGGTTACTTGATAGCGGTCGATGCGAAAACGGGGAAGCCCGTTCCGGGGTTTGGCGACAACGGCAAGGTCGATTTGATGGAGGGGCTGCCGCGCGCGAAGCGAGGCACGCGTGATTACCTCAACGCGCTGACCTACTCGGTGCAATCGCCGCCGATCGTGGTCAGGGATCTCGTGATCACCCCCGCCGCCATCTCATCGCTGGTCAAGGACAAGGAACAGATTCCAGGCTGGATTCGCGCGTTCGACGCGCGCACCGGCAAGGTGCGATGGACGTTCCAGACCATTCCGTCGAAAGGCGAGTTCGGCAGCCACACCTGGTCGGATGGCTCGAACGAATACGCCGGTAAGGTCACGGTGTGGACGTTGATGAGCGCGGACGAAGAGCTCGGCCACGTCTACCTTCCAACCAACACCACCGCTCCAGACTTCTACGGCGCACATCGTCTCGGCGATAACCTGTTCGCGGAGAGCGTGGTCGCGCTCGACGTCACCACCGGCAAGCGCGTGTGGCATTTCCAGACCGTGCATCACGGACTGTGGGACTACGACAACCCCGCTGCGCCGAACCTGCTCGACATCACCGTTGATGGCAGGCGCATCAAAGCGCTGGCGCAGATCACCAAGCAGGGATTCGTCTACACGTTCGACCGTGTGACGGGAAAACCTGTCTGGCCGATCGAAGAGAAGCCCGCGCCGCCGTCAGACGTGCCGGGTGAGAAGGCGTCGTCCACGCAACCGATCCCGTCGAAGCCCGCACCGTTTGAGTATCAGGGTTCTGATGCACGCGACCTCGTCGACTTCACCCCGGAGATCCGCGCACTTGCAGAGAAGGCGGTTCAGGGCTTCAAGACGGGGCCGCTCTTCACTCCGCCCTCGCTCGAGGGAACCATCACGCGCCCCGGAACAACCGGAGGAGCTAACTGGGGAGGCGCCGCGGTCGATCGCGCAACGGGGATCATCTATATCCCATCCCGCAACGCGCACGCGGTGTTGCGCCTCGCGGCCACCGATCCAAAGCTGAATGGCAACCTGCTTTACATGCAGACCCCCGGTCGCAACCCGACGATGCCCGATGGCCTGCCACTGTTCAAGCCGCCGTACTCGCGTATCACCGCGATTGACATGAACACCGGCAATCATGTGTGGATGGTCCCGGCCGGCAATGGCGATCGCTTCCGCAACAACCCGCGGCTTAAGGGGCTTAACCTGCCGCCGCTCGGTGGCGACAGCACGTTCAGCGGCCCCCTTCTCACCCGGACACTACTTATTTACGCGCTGAACGCCGGCGGAACGAAGAACGGTCCGCGACTGGTGGCCTACGACAAGGCGACCGGCAAGGAACTGGCGTCGGCGGACCTGCCGGGAGCTGCTATCGGCACGCCCATGACGTATGCGATCGACGGCAAGCAGTACATCGCGCTCACAGTACAGGGCCGCACCTCGACCGATGTTCCTGAGCTGATCGCGGTGACGCTGCCGTAACCCGAAGAACACGAAGAAGGCGAAGCCTACTTTTCCAAAGACGGTGTCTAAAACCGGGATGCCCTGGGTTCTGGTGCTCGCGGTGCTGATATCGGCCTGTGCGCCGAAGGTCATCGGTCCATCGTCTCTAACGCTAGCCGAGCTTGCCAAAGCCGACACGCTTCTGCGTGAAGGCTGTTATGCCTGCCTGAAAGACGCGTTGACGATTTACGAACTCCAGAAGAACGCGCAGGGTGTGTTTGATGCGGCGTTGTTGCTCGCAGTCAGGGAGAAAGAGCTCGGCATTCCGTGGATGCCGCCGTCGCCGAAGCAGCCGACGGCGCGTGAAGCCGCGTTGACGGCGGCAGCGCAGCTGGTGCTCGGCGAGGTCAGCGGCCTCGATCCAGTTCAACGCGCTGCCACCACCGGTGTGACCAAACGGCCGATCGAGAAGGACAATCCTGTGCGCCGCGCGCTCGATCCCATGGTCGGTACCGATCTCGTCGCGACCTACGTCGCGCTGGCGATTGATTGCGAGTCGGCGCCGATTCTCGAAAGCCTCGATCTCGCCGCGCTGTTGAAGACCTACGACCAGGTGCCGTTAATGCAGTTCCGCCTGGCGCGCTGTGGGCAACCGCCGATCGTCGCGCCGTTATTGGCGCTGCGCAAGAACGACCCTCGCTGGACCGACACCCTGTTCTGGGAAGGGCGCCGCGCGATTGTTGGGTCGCCAACCGGCGGCATCGATCTGTCGCAGGCGATCGCGCTTTATGCCGAAGGACGTGCCGCCTTTCCAGAGTCGCTGGCACTGACGATGGTGTGGGCGAATGCGAATTTGTCGGCGGAAGAATTCGCGCCGGCGCTGAGCGGCTTCGATGATGTAGTGGCGAAGTTTCCCGACCATCGCGACGCGCTGATCGGCCGGGTCCAGGCTCTGAGTTACCTGCTGCGCCACCCCGACGGCGTGGCTGCCGCCACCCGGTTGATCGATCTCGGCACCTGGCATATCGGCGACGCGTATTACTGGCGCGCCTGGAATCGTTATCACCTCAAGGAGTACGACGCGGCCTGGGCCGATGTCGAGAACGCCACCAAAGGCCTGTCCAATGCGCGCGTCTACATGCTGGCGGGACTGATTGCCTATGCGCGGACCGAGCTCGAGACCGCCGAGGAGCGATTCGATCGCGCTTATCAAATCGACAGCAGCGCCTGCGATGCGTTGTGGATGTCGGGCCTCGTCAGCATCGATCGCGCGCAATTGGCGACGGCGGCGCCAAAGTTCACCAAGGCGATGACCTGCTTCATCAGCGTCGCCGCCTCGCTACGGCAGAACCGCGAACGGATCGAGCAACTGATCGCCAGGCGCGGCACGCCGGCCACCGAGCGAGAGACGCGGCAGATGGATCGATTTACGCGCGATGCCGAAGGTGCGGACGAGAAATCCGCGTTTTCCGCATTCAATGCCGCGCAGTGCTACGCGCGAACCGGCGTTAGGGGCATGGCGCTCAATCTCGTGGATGTCGCGATCGCGCATCCCAAGATGGAGGAGAAGGCGAGGGCGCTGAAATCGGCGATCGAGAAGTTGCCGAAATAGGGCGCTTCTGGCCCTTACGTCCGCCGCTAACTCAGGTCGAATTCGACGACCACCGGACCATGATCGCTCGTACCGATCTCGCGTCGCACGGTCGATGTTTTCGCCCGCGACGCGAGCGCCGCCGACGCCAGCACGTAATCAATGCGCCAGCCGATGTTGCGCGGCTTCATGTTGCGCCACGGCGCCCACCAGGTGAACAGGTTGTCGTTGTCGGGATCGAGCGCGCGCCCGACGTCGACGAGACCTTTGGCGATGATGCTTTCGATCAGGGCGCGCTCTTCAGCGCGAGCGCCGATTTGATTGGGCTTGCGTTCCTTGGGATGGATGTCGCGCTCGCTGCGCGCAACGTTGAGATCGCCGCACAAGATCAGCAGCCGCTGTTCGCGCGTCGCATCGGCGGCATAACTCTCGAGCGCCTGCAGGAAGCGCATCTTGGCCTCGAAGTCCTTGCCGCCGTTCGGCACATACACCGACGCGACCATTACCTCACCGGCCGGTGACGGAACGGTCGCGCACGCGATGCGCTGCTCGAAATCGAAACCAGGGTGCGAGCACACCGGCAGCGCGCCGGCGAGCGTCTTCGCCACCAGCAGCGCAACACCGGAATAGCCCTTGTCGCCGTGCCAGTAACTCCAGTAGCCCTCGACGTCGCGCAGCTCGAACGGCAGCTGATCGAGCGACGCCTTGATTTCCTGCAAGCACACGACGTCCGGCTTCTCAGCCGCCAGCCAGTCGAGCAGTTGGCCCTGTCGGGCACGGATGCCGTTAACGTTCCACGTGGCGATTTTCATTGGCGAGCGAATGACTCCAGTGATGGACGATGGTGATCGAGGACCGTATGCGCGTATCGGCCGGGATGTTGAGGAGGAAGCGGCCGTCGCTGCTCACATCGTAGGATCGCACGGCGGCGCCGGCATCAAACAGCCGGTTGATCGCGGCTACCTCGAGCGCGGAGGCGGCGCGCCGCAACGTAGCCCCGTGGATTTCCGAGCCGCGCCGGAAATAGATCGCCGATCCGTCGCGGCTCCATCGCGGCTCGGTTCCGCCCGCGGTGGTCACACGGATGCGTGAGCTGGGTTTCGGGAACGCATCCACATACACATCGAACTGGCCCGATTCATCGGACGCATACGCAACCAAGCGTCCGTCCGGGGAGATCGCGCCGTAGACCTGGTTGAACGGGCGGGCATCATACGGTTGCGCCTCGGCGCCTTCGCGAGGCGGCTGGATCCACAAATCGTCACCGGTACCCGCACTCGCGCGCCCGATCAGCAGCACGCGCGCATCACGGGACCAGTCCCATACCTGGATTGGTGAGTCAAACGTCGCCACCGTCTGTTCCGGCAGCACGCCGCCGGCACCACGAATGGTCAGGTGACGTCGTCTCGAGACCCACGCCACTCGCAGTCCATCCGGCGACCACACGACGCTTTCGTCGACATCGGTCGACGGCGACACGCGGGCGCCGGCCGGTTGCGAACCGCTGCGAATGAAGATGTCGAGCGTGCGAAGTTGCGGATCGACTTCGGTGACCGCCGCTCTCCGGCCGTCCGGTGCGATCCGCAGGTCCCACGCGTCCACCGGTTCGCTCGCGCGGCCGGTTCGAACTCCGTCGCGCGAGAACCACGCGAGGTCCCGCAACGGCGTCGACGGGCTGCCGAAGATCACGACATCGTGGGATGTCGCCGCGAGCGTCTGCTCGAGCGGACCGCGGCCAACGTTAAGACCGACTGGAACAG
>DASVFC010000193.1:0-6044 GCA_036380235.1 Vicinamibacterales bacterium | reverse complement strand
GGAAGCCGACGTCGAACAGGCCGTTCATCGGAATGCCGGGCGGCGGCACGGGTTTGATCGGCGGATCCTGCGCCGCGGTCTGATGGGCGGAGGCCAGCAGCACCGCCGCACACAGCGTCACAATTCGGTTGCGCATCACATGCCTCCTGATCACCGCAAGAAGAACTTGCCATTCGGATGGTTCGAGCCGTGCACCTGCTGGTGGCAGTTGGCGCATCCTTTGGCGTAGATCTTGTTGGCGTTCTGCGTGTTGTTGAGGGTGAAGCCCTCATACACCGTCGGCGGATGCCGCGACGTCACGTGACAGCGCTGGCAGAGGAACGGCTGCTTGGCGACGAGCATGCTGTCGTTGTTGCTGCCGTGTGAATCGTGGCACGTGGTGCAACTGTCGACGACCGGCGCGTGCTCCCACAGGAACGGCCCGCGCTTCTCGGTGTGACAACTGGTGCAACTCTGGTCCACCGTGGCGCCGACGCGGAGCAGCTTGACGTTCACCGAGCCGTGCACGTTGTGGCAGGACGAGCACTGCATCTTGCCCTCGCGTACGGGCATGTGGCTGAAGCGCTGCTGCTTGTTGGTGATGGTCTGGTGACAGCGCGCGCAGGTGAGCTGCTGCGTCTTCGCCCGCATCAGCTTGGGCCCGTCGGCCGAGTGCACGCTGTGGCAGTCGATGCACTTGACGTTCCGGTTCTCGTGCTGGCTGCCGTTCCAGAGCGCGTGCTCACCGCGGTTGTGGCACGTCTGGCACTGGTCGTTGGCCGCGTTCGCCGAGACCGCGCCGAACTGGAACGGCTTGAACTTCTCGGGATCGCTGGCGTGCGCTTCGCCGGGACCATGACACGATTCGCAGCCCTGTTTCGCCGCAGGTGTGCCGGCGTGGGCCTTGAAGCCATGCTTGCTCGCGGCGACGCTGCGATCGTAACCGGTGTGGCAGGTGGTGCAGGTCTCGTCGCCGACAAAGCCGCCGGCCGGCTGCGCCCCCGGTGACTGCGGCGCTGCCGCTGCTGCCGGCGTCACGTCCGGCGGGCTGTCAAATGACGGCGAGGGGCCTGACGCGGCGCTGATTGCACCGACGAAGACCACGCCGAACATCGCCGCAACGGCGGCCATGGCGGCGGTGAAGGCATGACGAGTTTTTCGCATTTGCTGCTCCCACATCGATTGCCGCTGCCGGAGTTCTGACGGCTGCCGGATTTCCGGCAACGCATCCAACCGCGCCCCGCCGCCAACTGCGCTATGAAAACAACGCCTTCGCGATCAATCGGGCGCAAACAGCCGCACGTCGTCGGCGGCGGTCGTGCAATAGCGATGCCCGCGCAATGTTCGCACGGAACGCCGTTTGCTGTGGGCGGCGATTGTGAGACGCCATCACGAAGCGGCGGCCTCGGCGATCGTTTCCGCGCTGGCGATGGTGATCCCGGCAGCCGGCGTCTTATGGGCCCGCGCGGTTTCACTGCAGCGCGGCGCGCCGCCGGCCACTAGACCCAGGGAGGCGGCCGATGAGCGAGAAGCATGACTGGCTGGCGCAGCAACTGCGCCGCCGCGGCGTATCCAGGCGCGAATTCATCGGCTTCTGCGCGACGATGGCGGGCGCGCTGGCGCTGCCCGACCACGCGGTTGCGCAAATCGCCCGCGCCATGCAAAAGGTCGAAAAGCCGGTCCTGGTGTGGCTTGAATTTCAGGACTGCGCCGGCAACACGGAAGGGTTCCTGCGCGCGAGCCGTCCCACCGCCGCGGAAGTGATCCTCGACGTGTTGTCCCTCGATTATCACGAGACGGTGATGGCCGCGGCCGGCCATCAGGCTGAGGAAAATCTCGCACGCACTGTTAAAGAACGCGCAGGGGGCTACATTGCGATCGTCGAAGGATCGATCCCTGCAGGTGCCAACGGCGGCTACTGCACCATCGGCGGCCGGGCCGCCACCGATATCGCCCGCGAGGTGTGCGGCGCGGCGGCAGCAACGATTGCCATCGGCACCTGCGCCTCCTTCGGCGGAATCCCGGCAGCGGCACCTAATCCCACCGGCGCGCTGAGCGTCGCGGACGCGGTGCCGGGTGTCAAGAACCTGATTAACCTCTCAGCATGTCCCGCTAACGTCGAAAACCTGACCGCGCTGCTCGTTTACTACCTCACCTTCAAACGGTGGCCGCCGCTCGATCACTACCGCCGCCCGATGTTCGCCTACGGCAAGCTGATTCACGACAACTGCGAACGGCGCGCGCACTTCGACGCTGGACAGTACGTCGAGGCATGGGGCGACGAGGGCCATCGCGCCGGCTATTGCCTCTACAAGATGGGATGCAAGGGCCCCGTCGCGTCGCAGAACTGCCCGAACGTCCGCTGGAATGAAGGCACCAACTGGCCGATCGGCTGCGGCCATCCCTGCATCGGCTGCTCGGAGCCTAACTTCTGGGATGCGATGACGCCGTTCTACCAGCATCTGCCCGGCATCCCGGGTTACGCCGAAGCCAGCCACATCGACACTATTGGCGGTGCCGCCGTCCTCGGTGTCGGCGCAGCGTTCGCCGGCCACGGCCTGCTGCAGATCATGAAGCGCGTCGGCAAGTCGGACCAGATGGAGCCGGCCACGCCGGTTCCGCCCCACACGGAGACCCCATCATGAGTCGCGTGATTGTCGATCCCGTAACTCGCATCGAAGGTCATCTCCGCATCGAGGCGGAAGTCGACGGCGGCATGGTCAAGGATGCATGGTCGTCGTCAACGATGTTCCGTGGCATCGAGATCATTCTGAAGGGGCGCGATCCGCGCGACGCGTGGGCCTTCACGCAGCGCATCTGCGGCGTGTGCACCACCGTGCATGCGATCGCGTCGATTCGTGCCGTCGAGAACGCGATTGGCGCGACGCCGCCGCCGAACGCGGTGTTGTTGCGCAACCTGATCATGGCGGCGCAGGCGGTGCAGGATCACGTCGTCCATTTCTATCACCTGCACGCGCTCGACTGGGTCGACATCGTTTCGGCGCTGTCGGCGGATCCGGCTAAGACCTCGGCGCTGGCGGGATCGATCTCCGACTGGAAGCTGTCGAGCACCAAATACTTCACCGGCGTGCGCGATCGCATCAAGACGTTCGTCGAGCGCGGACAACTCGGTCCGTTTGCCAACGCCTACTGGGGACACCCGGCATATCGGCTGCCGGCAGAAGCCAACCTGATGGCGGTGGCGCATTACCTCGAGGCACTCGACTGGCAGCGCCAGTTCATCAAGATGCACGCGGTGCTCGGCGGCAAGAACCCACACCTGCAAAGCTTCCTCGTCGGCGGCATGGCCACGCCGGTCGATCCAGACAGCCAGGCCGCGATCAACATGCACACGATCGCGCAGCTGAAGTCGTTCATCGCCTCGGCGCAAGAGTTCGTGTCGAAGGTGTACATCCCCGACGTGCTGGCGATCGCGTCGTTCTACAAGGACTGGGCGGGCCACGGGCGCGGCGTCGGCCACTACATGTCGTTCGGCGAATACCCGGTGGACGGCGCGCTCGATGCGCCGCTGTTTGTTCCGCAGGGGATCATCCGCGGCCGCGACCTGTCGAAGGTCGAGCCGTTCGATCAGACCAAGGTCGCCGAGTACATCACGCACTCGTGGTACACGTATGAGCAGGGCGACGCCGCGCCGCTGCATCCGCTCAAGGGCGAGACGTCACCGAACTTCACCGGCCCGAACCCGCCGTTCGAACGCCTCGATACCGACAAGAAGTATTCGTGGTTGAAGTCGCCAAGGTACGGCGACGAGCCCATGGAGGTCGGGCCGCTCGCGCGCATGCTGGTCAGCTATGTCTCGGGGGTGCAGCCCGTGCGGACGCTGGTTGATGCCGCGCTCAAACAGCTCGGCGTCGGACCGGAGGCGCTGTTCTCGACGCTCGGCCGGGTCGCCGCGCGCGCGGTCGAAACGCAGGTCCTCGCCGACAAGATGAACGACTGGGTCGACGCCCTCGCCGCCAACATGGACGGGGGCGATCATCGCATCCACGACAACGATAAGTGGGACCCATCGTCCTGGCCGGAGGATGCGGTCGGCTTCGGCCTGCACGAAGCGCCGCGAGGTGCGTTGAGCCACTGGGTCAACATCCACGACGGCAAGATCGCCAACTACCAGTGCGTGGTGCCGAGCACCTGGAACGCGGGACCGCGGGACGCGAAAGAACGGCGCGGACCTTACGAGGAAGCGTTGCTCAACACACCGGTCGCCGATCCGCAGCGGCCGATCGAGATCCTGCGCACCGTTCACTCGTTCGATCCGTGCATGGCGTGCGGCGTTCACGTCGTCGATGCGCGTGGCCGCGAGATCACGAAGGTGAGGGCGGTATGAGCACCATCGCCACCACCGATGCCGGACCGGCGCCGGTTGCTTACGATCGCCGCTCGCCGGCGCGAGATGAGCTGGTCGCGGTCTACGTCTGGCAGATCCCGGTGCGCATCGCGCACTGGGTGATTGCGTTGTCGATCGCGATCCTCTCGGTCACCGGCTTCTACATGGGGCACCCGTTCATGACCGTGTCCGGGCCGGCGACGCAGTCATTCGTAATGGGCTGGGTGAAGATCATCCACGGTTATACCGCCTACGTCTTCATCGCCGCGCTGGTGATGCGAATGGTGTGGATGTTCACCGGCAACAAGTACGCGCACTGGGACAAGTTCATTCCAGTGCACCGCGTACGGCAGCGCGGCCTGTGGCCCGTGACGGCGTTTTACTCGTTCCTGCGCGACAAGCCGCCGGCCTACGTCGGCCACAACCCCGTCGCCGCCGGAGCCTACACGCTGGTCTACGGGCTCTGCCTACTCGAAGTCGCGACCGGCCTGGTGATGCGCGGCGCGAGCAGCCCGACCTCGTTGGTCGGCGTGTTCGCACCGTGGGCATGGCTGTTTGGCGGCCTGCAGATGACGCGATGGATCCACCACATCATCATGTGGCTGCTGCTTGGCTTTACCCTGCACCACGTCTACAGCGCCATACTCGTCGCGATCATCGAGCGGAACGGCACGCTCGACTCGATCTTCTCCGGCTACAAGTGGGTGCCGCGCCGCGACCTCGCAGCGGGCCCGTATCGCAGGACCAACAACCGGGGCGAGATCGATGAATGACAGCCCGATCGATCTGCTCGTGCTGGGACTCGGCAACGTCCTGCTTGGTGATGACGGCGCCGGTCCCGCGGTGATCGCCCGATTGCGCGAGACCCGGGCGGTGCCGGGCAGCGTTCGCGTGATGGACGGCGGCACGCTCGGTCTGTCGTTGCTGCCGTATCTCGAAGATGCACGGCGGGTGATTCTGGTCGATGCCGTGGCCACCGACGCGCCGGCCGGCACGCTGGTGCGTCTCGAAGGGGCCGATGTCGGTCCCGCCGTGGCCACCCGTTTGTCGCCGCACCAGGTTGGCGTCGCCGATCTGCTCGAGGGCGCGCGCTGGCACGATCGCGAGCCGCAGCAACTCGTACTGCTCGGCGTGGTGCCCGAATCGATCGAGTTGGGTGTTGGTCTGTCGGAGGCGGTGCGGCGTGCCCTGCCGCAGCTGACCGAGCTCGTGTGCACCGAAGCACGCGCCTCAGGTTTCCCGCTCGTCGCCACCGACATTCGGTCCGACGACGCCGCGTTCGACGTCGCGCGCCTCCTCTTCGGAGCGCCGCTGTGAATACTGTCGGCCGCCGTATCGCGCTCCGCGGCATCGTCCAAGGTGTCGGCTTTCGCCCCTGGGTCTACAACCTTGCCCGGCAAGCCGGACTGACGGGCCGTGTCAAGAACGACGCATCGGGTGTGGTGATCGACGCCTTCGGTTCCGTCGAGGCACTCGACGACTTCGCGGAACGGCTCATTCACGAGCCGCCGGCGGCTGCGGAGATCGTCGACGTAGTGACCCACGCCATCGAGTCGGAATCGCTCAACAGCTTCAACATCGTCCCAAGCACGGCAGGTGACGACCTTCGCGTTTCGATTCCTCCCGACCTCGCGACCTGTCGTGACTGCATTGCCGAGATCTTCGATCCCGCGAATCGCCGCTATCGATATCCGTTTACCAACTGCACGAACTGCGG
>DASVFC010000192.1:0-6253 GCA_036380235.1 Vicinamibacterales bacterium | reverse complement strand
ACGTCGATCAACGCACTGCGCGTTGCCGCGTACGGCTTCGACAGCAAACCGGCCGCCGGCACGGACGTGAACTTTGGATCGGCGACGTACCTATAGATGTCGGCCTTCGACACCTTGATCGCTTCGATCAACGCGTGCGCGGCTTGCGGCGACCCGGAGCCGAAGGAGGCGAGGTTGAACCGCTCGACCAGGTTCGCGCCCATCAGCACTTCGAATCCGCCACGTGACGTCGACGGGTTGCTAAACACCTCGTAGCCGCGGTAGGTGGTCTTCAACGGCTCAGTCCACTGCGGTTCATAGGCGGCGAGGTCGGCCGCGGTGAGGATGCCGCCGTTCTCCTTGAAGAACCGCTCGAACTCCTGCGCGATGTCGCCCCTATAGAACCGGTCGAACGCAGCCTTGATCGCCTGCGAGCGGGTGGCCTTCTTCGCCAGCGCCTCGCGTTCGGCCTCCACCAGCTTGCGCAACGTCGCCGCGTAGTCGGGATTCTTCAGCAGCTCGCCGGCCTTGAGCGGCTGGCCGTTCGGCAGGAATATCTTCGCCGTGGTTGGATACTTGCCCAGGTTGTTCTTGCCGCGATCGATCGACTGCGCCAGCATCTGATCGATCGGATAGCCCTTCTCGGCGTATTCGATCGCCGGCGCGAACACTTCAGCAAGACTCATCGTCCCGAGCTTGTCGAGGATGGACAGGTAGCCGCCGAGGTTGCCCGGTACGATGCCAGCCTTCATGCCGGCGTTCAGCGTTTCCGGCGTCATCTCGGCGGGCTTCAGTGCCTTCGGCGCGGCGCCGGCCATCGACAACGAATGCACCTTGCCGGTCTTCTTCTCGTAAATAGTGGCGAAGCCGTTTCCGCCGATGCCGTTCATCTCCGGCTCGCCCAAGCCCGCCATCGCGCCGACGGCCACCGCCGCGTCAAAGGCGTTGCCGCCCTTGAGCAACATCTGCAAGCCGGCAGACGATGCGATTGGGTGGCCGGAGGTGACGACGCCGTTGAGCGCCGCCACCGCGGGGCGCGAGTAGAACGGCCGCGCCGTCGCCGGTGCTTCAGCAGCTTGTTGTTGTGCGTAGAGTGCGGCCCCGGCGAGGAGCGAGATTAGCGAAAGCGTGAGAGCAACGGCCGAGCTGCGCGCGCGGAACAACATAGGCGCCTCCGGGTGCGGAGGATAGCACTATGCCGCGCCCGTCAAAACACGCGGAGAACCGAAGACGCGGAGAAAGCTTTTCTAATTGCCAGTGCCGCTAAGCAGCACTGGCAATTAACAAAGCATTCTTCGTGCCTCCGTCCCTCCGTGTGTTTTAACTCGCGCCGGCGGCGCAGCGCGCGATGAGCGTCTGCCACTGCTCCGGATTCGCGTTCACCCATGCTGTCAAGAGATCCACACCCTGCTTGTCGACCACGACCGAGCCCATCGGCGGCATTTGCGACAACGGCCGGCGCGACTTGACGCGGCGAATGATGGCGCTCGCCTCCGGTTTGCCCGGGTTGATCAATCGCGATTCCTCCTGCGCCTCCGGAACGACCCAATGCCCCCTCTTGCCAGCGGTGGTCACCAGCGCCGGCGCGCATTCAGAGGCTCCCGACGCCCGGTTCCCGGATCCCGTCACCTCGTACTTCAGGTTCAGTCCCAACGACGCCAGCGAGCTCTCGCGATTGTGGCAGTTGCCGCAGTTCGTCGACAGATACCCCAACGCCGCGCGCGCCTCGGGAGAAGAAGCGTTGATGCGGGGAGGCGTGCGGATCAACTCCGTCCGCTTCGGCGTAATCAGGCTCTCTTTCATCAACCGCTTCAACGTCAGCATGTCGGCCGTCAGTGTTTCCGCGTGCGGCGCGTTCGGGTCGCGATCGTCAGAAAGATTCAGCGCGTTGAAGCCCAGAATCTCCGTCCGCGCCGAGTCGTGGCAGGCGCGGCAGTCGGCGATGCCGGGTATCGAATGACGTTTACCGGGAGCGACTTCGACGATGTTGGGAATGCCGCTCTCGGGCGCGAGTGCCGCGTCAGTCTGGGCCTCGTTCCAGGCATACGACGCGAACACCCAGCGATCGGCGCTCACGCGCCACAACAGCCTCGTTTCCACTTTACGTCCGTCAAAGGCGAACTCCTTCCAGAACCTGGTGCCGATTGGGAAATCCCATCTCGACAAGTTGGTCGCGTCAATCGCTGTGCCCTCCGGCAACCGAATCCATCGCTTCTTGGCCGCGCCATCGGTCCACAGGGGATATTGCGGGGAGAAGGGACGATTGCGCGGATCAATCTCGGTCGTCCCTCCCTCCGCATACAGGCCGGTCTCGGAAAGGAGCGCAGGCGCCACCGGCACCATCACGCCATTTTCGAAACTGGCCGTTGCCCTGACGATGGCACCCAGGAGCATGGTGACCGCCACCGTTGTAATGACCTTCATAGGACGCTCTCGATTGCAGATTGCAGATTGCTACTCGCTACCGTTGATCTGGCGGATCGATCGGCTGCGGCACGCGGTTCTTGATCGGCTTGATCGTCTGCAGATAGGCAAACAGCGCGCGGATATCTTCATCAGACAGGTTCGCCAGGTTCTGCACCGGCATCGGCGGCAGCACGGGGCGGCCCTTACCGCGATCCTTGCCCGTCTTCATCGTGTCGATGAACTGCTCGACCGTCCAATCACCGAGACCGGTTTCCTTGTCGGGCGTCAGGTTCGCGGTGAAGCTGGTGCCCCACGGACCGTTCCACGCGGTGAACGTGGCCGAGGCAACACCGATCCACGGGCCCGGCGGCAGCGCCGGCGCCGCCGGCATGGTCAGCTGCTCGGGATGACCGCTCAGCATCCGATCCATGTCCCACTGTGGGCCGTTCGGCCCCATCTTCATCGGCGTGTGACAGTCATGGCAGCCCATGATGTCGACGAGATACTTGCCGCGAACTTGTTGAGCGGTCAGCCCCGGAGGTGTCGGCGGCGCCTTGAGTTGCTCGCCTGCACCGGCGGCGCGGAGGCTGGCGGTGGCCAGAAGAGCGGTCAGGATGACGGCGGCGGCGAAAAGAGCCGAAGTAAAAGCGATATTTGAAAGCTTCATGGTGGTGATGTCTCCGTTCGTATGTAGGAGACGACACCTTGGGACTTAAAGAACCCTAAGCCTTCATTTCCAGTTTCCTAATCTTTCTTAAAAGAACCTTAAACGGCTATACTCACGTTTTTTGGGCGGTTTTTCGCCGCTTTTCGTCCCAATGCTCGACAAGAACCTGACCGAGTTCCTAGAACAGGGGCTCGCCATCCACATCGGAACTCGGAACGAGCGGCTGCAGCCTAACGGCGGCCGGGTAACCGCCGTCCGCGTCGAAGACGAAGGCCGTCACATCGTCGCCTTCATCCCCAAGGCCGCGCACCACGGCGTGCTCGACGACCTTCAGAGCAACGGGCAGGCAGCGCTGTCTTGCACGAGGCCCGCCGACGATCGTGCCGTCCAGGTCAAAGGCGAATTCGTGTCGATGCGAGATGCGGACCCCAACGAAGAGAAGTTCGCAGTTGCGCAGTGGGAAGGTTTTCTCAAGCAGCTCGATCTGATCGGCCTTCCCGGCGCCTCAACCGGCACGTGGACGATGTGGCCGTGCGTGGCGGTGAAGATTCGAGTGACGGCGTTGTTCAGCCAGACACCCGGGCCCGACGCCGGAGCGGTGCTGACATGAGTCGCCTTGGTCTGGAGCAGATGGCCTCGTGCTTCCAGGGCCTGGTGCCGGCGATGTTCTTCACCTGTTCAAAGGACGGCATCCCGAATGCGGCGTTTCTCAGCCACGTCGATTACGTCGATCCGACGCACGTGGCGCTGTCGTTCCAGTTCTTCAACAAGAGCCGCCGCAACATCGCCGAGAATCCGCAGGCGCTGATCCGCGTGATCGATCCGGACACCAACCAGGGTTACGCGATGCGGTTGAAGTACGAGAAGTCGGAGACCTCCGGCCCGATCTTCGATCGCATGAACCTGCGCATCGAAGCGATCGCGTCGTATGCGGGCCTGAAGGGCATCTTCAAGCTCAAGGCCGCCGACATCTATCTGGTCGAATCCGTCGAACGGGTGCCGGAAGAACCCGGCGTGAAGGAACAGCGTTGGAGCCCGCGCAGCGGCCGCCCCGACGCGGTGTTCACGATGAAAGCGCTGCAGGATCTGTCGATGCGGATCAACACCGCGACCAGCCTCGACGCGCTGCTCGAAACGATCCTGTCGGGGCTGAAGGAGTATTTCGGGTTCAGCCATTCGATGATCGCGCTGGTGGCAGAGAAGCCCAATACGTTGGTGACCATCGCCAGCCGCGGCTATCCCGAAGGCGGCGTTGGCGCGGAAGTCCAATTCGGCGAAGGCATCATCGGCGTCGTCGCCGAAGCGCAGAAGCCGATCCGCATTTCCGGCTTGCTGCGAGGCATGCTGCACGCCAACGCGGCGCGCAAGCGCGCCCTCGATCGCGGGCTGCGACCCGACCGCGGCGGCGTGAAGCTTCCGGGCCTGCAGAATCCCGCCAGCCAGCTCGGTGTTCCGCTGGTGGTGCGCGGTGAGCTGGTCGGCGTGCTTTGCCTGGAGAGCGAAACGCCTTACCGCTTTCACGAAGAGGACAAGACCTCGATCGAGCTCCTCGGCTCGTACCTGGCAATTGCGATCCAGAACATGCAGTTGCAGGAGGCCGGCGAACACGGCGAGGACAGCGTTGATGAAGTCCCGGCGCGGGCTGCAGCCGCTGGCAACGGTTCGTCGCGCCGCGAGATCACCTACTACCGCAGCGAAGAAGTGGTGATGCTCGACGGCGAATACTTGATCCGGAGCCTCCCGGCGCGAATCCTGTGGAAACTGCTGCAGACGTTGAAGCGCGAAGGCCGCGCCGAGTTCACGAACCGCGAGCTGCGGCTCGACAAGTCGCTCAACCTGCCGGACTACAAGGACAATCTCGAAACCCGGCTGCTGCTCTTGCGGCGGCGCCTCGAGGAAAAGGGCGGGTGCGTTCGCATCGTGCCAAGAGGCCGCGGCCGTTTCGCCGTTGAAGTCGGTTGCGAGGTCGAGCTGGTCGAACGCGCGTGAGGATTCACGTCGTCCTGGTCCATCCCGAGATCCACTGGAACACGGGTAATGCCGGACGGACGTGTCTTGCCGTCGGTGCCACGCTGCATTTGATCGAGCCGCTCGGCTTCTCGCTGGAGGAGAAACAGGTCAAGCGCGCCGGGCTCGATTACTGGGAGCACGTCGATCTGCGGCTCTGGAAAAGTTGGAGCGATTTTGAAGAGCAGTTGCCCGCGTTAGGCGAACCATACTTCTTCTCAACCAAATCGTCGCAGACGTTCTGGGATGCGCCACTAGGTCAGTCGCAGAACGTCGTATTGATCTTCGGCCGCGAGACCGGTGGCCTGCCACCCGAGATTCACGACAAGTACCGCGGCCGCTTCTACAAGATGCCGATCCATTCGCCGCTGGTGCGGTCGTTGAACCTGTCAACCAGCGTTGGCATTGCCGTCTATGAAGTGTTACGGCAGCAACGCCGCGTTTGAAGTCTTCTTTCAAGCCCTCAAGCCCTCAAGCCCTCAAGCCCTCTGCCTGATGTGATCGGCGACCCGGATCGCCTGGGCAATGATCGTCAGGCCGGGGTTTACCGCTGCAGATGAAGGAAAGAACGAGGCGTCGACGACGTAAAGATTGTCGACGTCGTGGGTCTTGCAATAACAATCGAGCACCGATTGCCGCGGATCGGTGCCGAACACCAGCGTGCCGCACTGGTGCGTGGTGTTCTTCGTGCGATGTGAGTGCGTCATCACGATCCAGAAACCAAGCTTGCGCAGGATCTTCTTCGTTTCCTTGACCAGTTGCGCATGCGCGATCTCGTTGTTCGGGCGGTAGTGCAACCGTATACGGCCGTCGCGCTCGACGGTGATCTTGTTGTCGAACCGAGGCAGGTCTTCGGTCATCGCCAGCCAGTCCACGCCCCTCGCTACCCACGCTTCGTACGCCCAGAGCGGCACCGAGGGCACCACCGTCTGCGCCATCACGCCGTGAGTGCGCCCCTGCGACTGAATCTGGCCGAGCGGATACCGCGTGCCAGGGCCCTTTAAGTAGAAATCGTTGATCGCCACCGTCTTCTGGAACACGGTGTCGTTTTTCCTGAACGGGTGAAACCCCTGCATCATCGTCGCCAGGTGCGCCATGTAGCGCTTGCCGACGAGGCCGGAGGAGTTGGCGAGGCCGTCCGGGTGTTTGCTCGAGGCGGAGCGCAGCAGCAGCGCTGCGGAATTCACCGCGCCG
>DASVFC010000191.1:0-5224 GCA_036380235.1 Vicinamibacterales bacterium | reverse complement strand
CTGGCGGCGGCGCCTCCGGTTCACGTTCGTCCTCGCCGGCGATCGTGAAGCCATAGCCGCCGGTATATGGAACGGCGTAGTAGCTTCCGAGCGGATATTGATTGCCGTAGTGCTTCCACCAGCGATTCGACTGCTGCCTGTACTTCCATTCGTCGCGCGCGACGAACTGACCGTCGCGGGTCAACCACACGCGTTCGTTGACGCGCCGGGCTCCCGCAGGCAACAACGCCTGGGCGAGCTGTGGCGGAGGTGCGAGCGCCTGCGCGCGCGGCGTCGGCGTCTGCGGCTTCTGGGGGTGCGCGCGCTGCGGGTGCGCGCGGCCGCGATGTTGCTGGGCGTCGGCTGCAAGCGGGAACGCAAGCAGCACCACGAGGGCAAGAGGTTTCAGGTTATGGAACATAAGTGGTCAACTTGGTGATGTCGCAGTTCTCCGGGAGCTTCAGGTTCACGGGTGACACATTCCCGACGTAGCAACCCGGAATCACATACACAGTGCGGTCGCCGGTCGGGACGTACGGCGGATCTGCAATCCGCGGCGATTCTTCACTGGGCGATTCGGGCGCCGGCACCTCGACGTGAACGATACGGGTGACGGGTGGCTGCTCCACGACAATCACCTGCGGCGGCGGCGGCTCATATGCAACCGCGTACGGTATGTAAACAACGTTTGCGTAGCCGCGGTACGCGTTGTCGTGGCGCTCGCGGCGCGGCTTGTCCGGATGCTTGCGCTCCCATGCCGGCAACTCGCCGCGTTCCCACGCCGGCGGCTGCATGTGGTCCCAAGGCGTTCTCTGGCGCCACTCGCTTTTCACCGCGGGAATCGATGGTGGAGGAGGCAGGCCAATCGCGGGAAGCGACCAGCTGTGTTGCGCGGTCGCGGGCAGCGGCGCCAGGAGGACACCAAGAACGAGGCAGATCTTTCGCATGGACTTCCCACCTGCTCGTCTGGTGCTGGCGAACCAGGACGATGACCCTATTGTGCCTTAAGTGTCCCGGCCTCGTCTTGCTGGACTGATTCGGCCTCCGCCGGCGACGATTCGGCTCGCGATAGCGTCGCCGCGGCCGCCTCATCGAGGAGGTTGCGAGCCCGACATTCGGACAGCCGTGCTTCGTCGGTGAGGTCGAGGTTGACGGGGGTCATCGATATCCACTTTTGCTCGACCGCCCAGCGATCGGTCCCCTCTTCGGCGCCGTCGATGGGCGTCACGCTGAACCAGTACAGCTCACGCCCGTAGGGATCCGTGGTCGGCACGATCTGACCGTCGTATTGTCTGACCGACACGCGGGTCCACAGCAGCCCCCGCGGCTCGCGAGGAAAGTTGACGTTCACGAGCGGCACGTCCGGCTCGTCCAGCAACACCTCGAGCACGCGGCGCATCCACGGCTTCAGTGACGAGAAATCCTCGACGCCGGCGGGAGCGCTGAACGCAATGCCGCGGATGCCGAGCATCACCGCCTGCTTGGCGGCCGCCAACGTGCCCGAATGCCAGATGCCGTTGCCGATGTTGAAACCGAGGTTGCAACCCGACAGCACGACATCCACCTTGTCCCAATGGTGCGCGCCGAGCGCCACGCAGTCGGCCGGGGTGCCGTTGACGCGATACGCCTCGAAGTTGCCCATCCGCGTGCGGCGATACGACATCGGACGGTTGGCGGTGATGGCATGCCCCATCGACGATTGCTCGACATGCGGAGCCACCACCCGGACAGTGCCGAACTCGGCCGCCACCTCGGCCAGCGCCAGAATCCCCGGGCTGTATATGCCATCGTCGTTACACACCAGGATTCTCATCACTTCCACTGGTGCAAGGCGGCGGCCAGCGAAATGCATGAAGTAATTACGGATGAGACTCTGCCTCTACTGGAACCCGGGCGCCGGCGATGAACGGCCCCTGGAAGAAATCACCGGCGCGCTTGAGGAAGCCGGCCACGAGATCACGGAGGTGATCCGCCAGGGCAAGGACCTTTCACAGGCGCTGCAGATGAGCATCGACGCCGTCGTGGCGGCAGGCGGTGACGGCACGGTAGCCCGTGCCGGCCGCGTTCTCGCAGGCTCGTCAATGCCACTCGCGATCCTGCCGCTTGGCACCGCCAACAACATCGCCGTGAGCCTCGGAATCGGAATCGGCGTCGGCATGACGGAGGTGATCGCGGAGTGGGCGTCTGCGAAGCCGGTGCCGATCGACGTCGGCGTCGTCGTCGATGAAGAGGGCGAGCAGCTGTTCGTGGAAGGTGTGGGCACCGGGTTGATGCCGCGCGCCATCAACCGCGGACGCGGCGTCAGCAAGCCGCATTTCGAGGACTCCGCGGCCGAAGTCGATTGGGCACGGCAGATGTTTCTGGATGCATTGGCGGCGCTCGAGCCGCAGCGTTCCGCTCTCTCCATCGAAGGCGACGAGGTGAGCGGTGATTACCTGCTTGTCGAAGTGCTCAATATCGCTTCCGTCGGGCCACGCTTGCGGCTCTCGGCCGAAACCACTCCGGCCGACGGGTTGCTGTCGGTGGTGGTGGCACGGGAGGACGACCGCGCCGCAATTGCGTCGCATCTGCGCATGCCTTGGGACGACGCCGACAATCACGCGTGGCTCAAGTCCTGGCGGACTCGGACGGTCGAGGTGTCGGGCTGGGCGGAGTACCACGTCGATGACGATGTGCGGACCAGTCGGACCGGAAGGCTCTCGATCGCGATCCGTCCGCAGGCACTTACAGTCCTCGCCTGACGGCGTCTGGTCGCCAACTTGCATTGCCCATGCGCATGTCGAAACTCGCCAAAGACGTGATGACGCCGGAGCCGCAGTGTTGCTCTCCGGAAACGACCCTCAATGAAGTGGCCAACCTCATGGTGGAAGCCGATTGCGGCGAAATCCCCGTGGTTGACGCCTCGAACCGACTCATCGGTGTGGTTACCGATCGCGACATCGTGTGTCGCGTGGTTGCCAAGGGAAAGAACCCGAGTGCCGTCACGGCCCAGGAAGCCATGACGCAGCCCGTGGTGGCCGTGACCGCCGACACATCGCTGGATGAGGTGGTGGCGGTGATGGAAGAAAACCAGATCCGTCGAGTTCCGGTGGTAGATGCGAACGGTTCGTGCTGCGGCATCATCGCGCAGGCTGACGTGGCCATGGTTGCCCGCGAAAGCGAAGTGGGCGAAATGGTTCGCGAAGTCTCGCGCGATTCGATGAACCCCGGCATCGACGGCCGGGCGTAGGCGCAGGCGGACCTGACGGTTCGCCTCTACGTGCGAAGGATCAACTCCGCGGCTTTCTCGCCGATCATGACGCACGCCGCGTTGGTGGTGGCATTCACCACTTCGGGCATGATCGACGCGTCAGCGACGCGAAGTCCTTCAACGCCTCGCACTCGCAGCGTGGCATCGACCACTGCCATGCGGTCGCTTGCCGGTCCCATCTTGCATGTACCGGCGCCGTGGTAGATGGTGTCAGCATCCCGCCGCACGAACGCGGCGAGATCGGCATCACTTTTCATCGCGGCGCCGGGCAGGATCTCGTCGGCGCGTAGCGGCGCATACGCGTCTGACTCACCGAACCAGCGGGCGAGGTGGACGCCGCGCACCAGCGCGTTTACGTCCGCCTGCTCCTGCAAATAGTTGGCACGGATGATCGGCGCCGCCGTCACGTCTGCCGATCGCAGCCGCACTTCACCTCGTGATTGCGCCTGCACCAGTGACACCGTAATGGTAATGAACTTATCCGGCGTCTCCGTACCGCGGCCGACATAGAACTGCAGGTCGGGAACCGTTCCGATCGCAGCTTGCGACGAGCGCGTGAACATGCCGGCGGTTACCGTCGATCCGGGCAACTCGGTCTTGCCATTCCAGCGGATCGACAGCTTCAAGTGATCCTGGAAATTCTGGCCGACGCCGGCGACGTCGGCGACCACCGCGATGCCGTGCGACTTCAGCTGATCGGCGGGGCCGATGCCCGATAGCATCAGCAACTTCGGCGTGTCGATCACGCCGCCGCACAGGATGACTTCACGCGACGCGCGCGCCTGCTCGAGTTTGCCGTCGCGCACGAACTCGATGCCGGCCACGCGCTTGCCTTCGACAATCAACTTCGCCGCGTGCGCGGGCGATTGAACGACGAGATTCTTCCGCGACAACGCCGGCGTCAGGAACGCGTCGGCCACGCTGTGACGTTTGCCGTCGAGAATGTTCTTCTGGTAATAGCCGGCGATGTTGTTGGGAGTCGGTTCATTGAAGTCGAACCGCGCATCCGCCTTGAAGCCGGTCTGCCACGCGGCGGCGAGGAACGCCTTGTGGGATGCATGCGGGTCGAGGCAATACGACACCGCGAGCGGGCCATCGCCGCCGCGGAACTCCGTCTCGCCGCTTTCGTTTCGCTCGCTGCGCTTGAACAACGGCAGCACATCGTCATAGCCCCAGCCGGGATTGCCCAGGTCGCGCCAGCGATCGAAGCAGAGGCGATGGCCGCGGATGAAGGTCATCGCGTTGATCGCGCTGGAACCACCGTGCACCTTGCCGCGCGGGAACGGGATGCGCCGGTTCTGCATGCCGGGCTCCGGCTCGGTCGCATACGCCCAGTCGTATTTCGATCCGAGCAGCGACACCCAACGGCCGGGCGCGGTGATGGAGGGATCGCCGTTCGCAGGGCCGCCGGCTTCGAGCAGCAGCACGCGCGCCGACGGATCCGCGCTCAACCGATTGGCGAGCACGCAACCGGACGATCCGGCGCCAATGATGATGAAGTCGAAAGCGGCATCGGGCCGGGCACCGCGGGGTTGGCGACCCAAGGCTGGACCAAGGATCGGCGCCGCCGCCATTGTCTTCAAAAAGTCGCGTCGCTTCATAGTGCGTCTATCAGCCGATCAAGGCGTCTCACCACGGTCTCGCGTCCGAGCAACACGAGCATCTCGAAGAGTCCAGGGCTGACCATTCCGCCGGTCATCGCAATACGAGACGCTTGAATCAGTACACCGGCCTTGATTGTTCGCTGGTCGGCCAGTTCGCGAAGCCGGCGCTCGATCTCCGCCTCGTTCCATTCCACGTTCGCCAGCAAGCCTCGCAAGGCTGCCACATGTTCCTTTACGCCGCCCGTCGATAGATGTTTCTTCTTTGCCGCCGGATCGTAGCTGGACGGATCTTCGAAGAACGGCCGCAACTGACCAGGGAAATCCGTCAACTTCTTGCAACGCGGCCGCAGCAGCTGCAAGATCGCGGCGCTCCGCGGATCCGCCGCCAGGC
>DASVFC010000190.1:0-4938 GCA_036380235.1 Vicinamibacterales bacterium | reverse complement strand
CGGCGCGGCGCAGCTCGGTGGCGAACGCGAGATACAACTCGGTGCGGTTCGCAAACCACTGCACGACCATCACGTCGGCCGGCGTCGACACCACCGACTCCGGAAACATCTTGCGCTCACCCATCACCACGAGGATGCGCTCGAGGCCCAGCGAGATACCGCTGGCCGGCACCTTCTCGCCCGAGAACATACCGACGAGGTCGTCATAGCGGCCGCCGCCGCCCAGGCTGCCCGCGAGATCCGCGACGCGGATCTCGAAAATCGGTCCGGTGTAATACGACAACCCGCGCGCCAGGCTGCGGTCGAGAGTCAGGTGCGGCCCGGCGCTGGTGTTCCTGCATAACGCAAAAATCTTGCGCAGGTCGTGAAGACCTGCCTTGCCGTCGTCGTTGAGCACCCCTGCCTGGCGATCGATCCAGGCGTCGAGATCGGGCGGCGGAATGCTGCTCAGTTGGTCGAGCAGCGTCGCGGCCACGCCATCGCTCAAACCTTTCTCGCCGAGTTCCTTGCGAACGCCGTCAACGCCGATCTTGTCGGCCTTGTCCATAATCACGAGCGCGGGCCCATGCAGGTCCGCAGGCACGCCGGCGTGCTGCAACACCGCATTGAGCAACTTGCGGTGATTGACGACGATCTGGAAATCCGTGAAGCCGAGCGCAATGAACACATCAGCGGCGGCCGACAGCAATTCCGCCTCGACCGTCATCGACGTCGAGCCGATGGCGTCGACGTCGCACTGATAGAACTCGCGGAAGCGCCCCTTCTGCGGCCGATCTGCGCGCCATACCGGCTGCACCTGGTAGCGCTTGAAGAACTTTGGCAGCTTCGCGCGATACTCGGCGACCACCCGCGCCAGCGGCACCGTGAGGTCGTAGCGCAGCGCAAGGTCGGCCTGCCCGGTGTCGGCCCCTTCACCGCGCTTGAGAATCTTGAAGATCAGACGATCGCCCTCTTCGCCGTATTTACCTTGCAGGGTTTCGAGATTTTCCACCGCAGGCGTCTCGAGCGGTTCGAAGCCGTACTTCTGATACACGTCGGCAATCACGCCGATCACGTACTGGCGGCGCCGCACGTCCTCCGGCAGAAAGTCGCGCATGCCTCGGGCTGGGCCGGTGTTCACTTTGAATAATCCAGGCGGTAGTTCACGTAGTTCTCTGCATACCAGCGGATTTCCGCCACTTCGTCATCCGTCAGTTGCCGTTTCACTTTTCCCGGGCGGCCCATCACCAGCGAGCGCGCCGGGATGCGCGTACCTTCGGTCAACAACGTGCCCGCCGCCACCACGCAGTCGTTTTCGATGTGGACGCCGTTGAGCAGCACCGCGCCCATGCCGATCAGCACGCGATCTTCGATCGTCGCGCCGTGCACGATCGCCGAATGCCCCACCGTCACCTCGTCGCCGATGACGGTCGGATGCGCCTCGCGCATCACGTGCACCATCGTCAAGTCCTGGATGTTGGTGCGGTTGCCGATGCGAATGTGATTCACGTCGCCGCGAATGACAACGTTCATCCAGACCGAGGACTCGGCGCCGATGACGACATCGCCAATCACCTGGGCGCTCTCGTCAACGTAGGCCGACGGGTTGACCGCGGGGATGACGTTCTTGAACTTCCGAATCATCGCTAGATTTTCGGAAGCGTCACGCCTCGCTGCGCCTGGTACTTGCCCTTCTTGTCCTTATACGAGATCTCGCAGGGCTCGTCGCTCTGGAAGAACAACACCTGCGCGATCCCTTCGTTGGCGTAGATCTTCGCCGGCAGCGGCGTGGTGTTGGAAATCTCGATCGTCACGTGTCCTTCCCACTCCGGCTCGAACGGCGTCACGTTGACGATGATGCCGCAGCGCGCGTAAGTGGACTTGCCCAGGCACACCGTTAACACGTCGCGCGGGATGCGGAAGTACTCGACCGTCGACGCCAGCGCGAAGGAGTTCGGCGGCACGATGCAGCAGTCCGCCTTGATGTCGACGAACGACTGCGGGTCGAAGTTCTTCGGATCCACCACCGTGTTGTAGACATTGGTGAACACCTTGAACTCATTGCCGACGCGGCAATCGTAACCGTACGACGACACGCCGTACGACACCACGCCCTGCCGCACCTGGCGATCCTCGAAGGGCTCAATCATCCCGTGATCAAGCGCCATCTTCCGGATCCACCTGTCGGATTTGATCGCCATGGAGGGTCCTTAAAGCTCCATCCCTCTGAAGAAATACCCGAGTTCGAATGCTGCCGTTTCAGGCGCATCCGAGCCGTGCGTCGCGTTGTTGTCGATCGAGGCGCCGAATTCCTTGCGCAGCGTGCCGGCGTCGGCCTTCGCCGGGTCGGTGGCGCCCATCAGGTCGCGCCACTTCTTGATCGCGCCTTCGGCTTCGAGGCACATCACCACGCACGGGCCCGACGACATGAAGTCGGTGAGCGCGCCAAAGAACGGCCGCGCCTTGTGGACGTAATAGAAGCCTTCGGCTTCCGCCTTCGACATGTGAATCATGCGCATGGCGCGCACGGTGAAGCCGGCCGCTTCAATCCGGGCGAGAATCTGCCCGGTGACCTGCTTCTTGACGGCATCTGGTTTGATGATGGCAAATGTTCGTTCCATATATCCGGGCAATTATAGTCCGCCTACGCTCCAGATTGCTTGAGGGCGCCGGCGCGCAATCCGCGACGACGTGGCGCGAAGGCGGATCCACGGTTATCGCGGTAACTCGCGGGCGGCGTAGCATCCCAGCACCTTGACGAAGACGGTTCGCTCGGCGAGGCCGGCCAGAGCGGCCTGCATCCGCGGCGAGGCGATGTGCCCTTCGACGTCCACGTAGAAGACGTATTCCCACGGCGTGCCGGGACGGGGCCGTGACTCGAGCTTGGTGACGTTCAGGCCTTCGTCCGCGATCACGTTCAGGCAGCGCACCAGTGCGCCATGCTCGTGGCGCGTCGACAACACCATCGACACTTTCGCGCTGATGCGCGGGTCGCAGGCCACCGGCGCCGCGGCGACCACGACGAACCGGGTGTAGTTGACCACCTGGTTCGCGATGTCTCGCTTCAACACGTGCAGCCCGAAATGCGCGCCAGCTTCCTGGCTCGCGATCGCCGCCTCGCGGGGATCGTTCAACTCCTTGATGTGCCGGGCCGCCAGCGCCGTGTTCGCAGCGCTGACGCCTTCGGCGTGCTTCAGCATCGACAGAAACTCGCTGCACTGCGATAGCGCCTGCGGATGCGAGTGAATACGCCGCAAGTCGTCGAGCGGCACGTCGGCGACGCCGAGCAGGCAATGGCGGACGTCGACAATCTCCTCGCCCACCAGCGCGAGGTTGAACCGCAGCAGCAGGTCGTACGACTCGTACACGGAGCCGGCCGTGGTGTTCTCGATTGGCAGCATGGCGCGATCGGCATGCCCTTCGATGACGGCCTCGAGCATCTCCTTGAACGTTGCATAGGCCTTGAACGCTACTGCTCTGCGGGCGACCGCGAAATGCTGCTGCGCCGCCTGGTGCCCGTACGCCCCTTCGGTGCCCTGGAACGCGACCACCAGTTCTTGTTGCGCATCTGCATCGCTGGTTTGCAGCGCGTCCTGCTGCCGGCGAACCGAGTCATCGAGGATCTCGCGGAAGATGCGGCGCACGAAAGCGGGATCCAGGCCGAGCCGTTCACCGAAGGCCGAACGATGCTGCAGCAGCGCGGTCTCCCGATCGGCATCGCGGACGGGGCCATCGCCCTCAGCCTTCACGGTCGCAATCTGACGCGCCAGCCGCGCTCGTTCACCGAGGGCAGACACGAGCACCGCGTCTATGTCATCAAGGCTCTTCCGCAACGCGGCAAGGTTGTCGTTCGTCATACAAGGTCCTGAAACGAAAAAACGCCGCCTCGGGATGAACCAGAGGCGGCGTCGTGTGCGAGTTATTGATGGGCTGTAACTTTAAGTTCCGCTCGCGCGCACGTCCCCCTGGCGGCTGATAAAGCCGCCGTTGGTAAACGAATTAGTAAAGCCGGCGCGGAACATCGAGGGCGCAGTATGCCACAAAAGGCCGAGTTCGAGCGTTGCCGCGCTCAATTGTTCGAAGTTTGCCTTTGACCCGTTGGCCTATTTGGCCCGTAACGTGCAATAGCGTAAGCGGGAGATTGGTTATGAAGAACTTACTGACTGCCGCCGGCCTGGTGATCGCGTTCGTGACTGCTGCCGGCGTGGCGGCCACCGGCCAGCCGCAGGCCGACGGTATGAAATACGAGAAGGGCGCCACCGTGACGCTGCAAGGCTGCGTGACGCAGGCTGCCAAAGCCGACACCTATGTCCTCACCAACGTCAGCGAGTGGCCTGTCAGCACCAGCGACATGGGCAAGTACGGCAAACGCATGTACTGGATTGAGAAGACCGACAAGATGAAGCCACACGTCGGCCACACCATTCAGGTGATTGGCAAGATCACCGACGTCGAGAAGTCTGAAATGGAAATCAAGCCAGGCGCCCACGGCGACGGCTTTGCGGTGGAGATCGAAGGTCCCGGCAAGGACGTGATCACCGCTGGCGACAAGGCCGGCGTGAAGATGGAGAGCCGCCCCAACAAAGACGACATCCCCATCACGCTGCTGAAGCTGAAGATCGACGAGATCAAGATGGTCGCCGCGAATTGCACGGCGACACAGTGACTTGAGTCTTGGGACTTGGGACTTGGGTCCTGGGACTTGGGTCCTGGGACTTGGGGGCCTACAAGCCCCAAGCCTCAAGCCCCCTTCATTACTTCAATGAGAGCCTGGCCCATATCCGCCGGGCTCTTGACCACTCGTACGCCGGCGGCCGTCAGGGCCGCCATCTTTTCGGCAGCCGTTCCTTTGCCGCCGGCGATAATTGCGCCGGCGTGTCCCATGCGGCGTCCTGGCGGCGCCGTCTGGCCGGCAATAAACGCAACGATCGGCTTCTTGAAATGCTGCTTGATCCACGC
>DASVFC010000189.1:0-7595 GCA_036380235.1 Vicinamibacterales bacterium | reverse complement strand
CGGCGGCAACGCGTCCCTGCTTCTCAGCGGTGTTCCAGATCGGTTCGCCGCCCCACCATCGCGGATCGGCCTGCACCTCGCGGTTCGATAACGAGAACGTACCCGGAATCTCCGCGTCCCGCATGTTGTTGGAGATGATGCCGTGGTTGGCGACGCGCAGGCCGGTGACGATGGTGTAGTGGTTCGGAAACGTCTTCGACGGAAATTGCGGAATCAGGCCTTCAGCACGGACGCCGCTGTCTGCCAGCCTGCGGATGGTCGGAGCCTCGTAGCGATCGAGATAATCCCAGCGGAAGCCGTCGATCGAAATCAGGATCAGGATCGGCCGCTCGGGCGTAACCGGGTCGGGCGAACAAGCGGCAACAAGGATCGCGAGCGCGATCAGCAACACGCGGATCATCGTTGGCGAAGGTAGCTCCAGGCCATGGGCGGCGCAAGCCCCTCGATGCGCAGCGTCGAAACGATCGACGCGCGCAGATCGATCTTCCGGATCGCGTGGTTGTTGGTATCGGCAACGAAGAGTGTGTCGCCGGCGATCGCGATGCCGCCGGGTTCGTGAAACTGGGCGCCGTTCGCCGGCCCATCAGCGCTCCCGGGCTCGCCGGTCCCCGCAAACGTCGACACCTTGCCGGTGGACGGCTCCAGCAACTTGATCTTGTGATTGTAGGTGTCGGCGATGAAGACCCTGCCGTTATGCACCGCAATACCAAGCGGGTGCTGCAATCGAACCGAATCGCCCGTACCGTCCCGGTCGCCGAACTCGAACAAATCGCCGCCGGCGAGCGTGGTGACGTCGTTCACCGGCGGCAGCGACACCGCTCGAATGGTGTTCGACTCTGCATCCGCGACGTAGAGCGTGTCGCCGTCGAGCGCGAGCCCGGACGGTTGCGCGAACGCAGCGGCATTAACGGCGCCATCTCGCCTCGCTTCCTCGCCGGTTCCCGCATATGGGTATGCCTGATCGTGCAGCAGATCAACGACCCACAATTGATGCGGTCCCGCCATCGCTACGAGAAGGATCCCAGTCTTCAATGCGAGATCCCACGGCGACCTCAAGTTCGAGAGTTCGAGCGTATGCACCGAGCGAGCCTGAAAGTCGATCGCGCGAATCCGGTCGTTGCCGGTATCGGCGACATACAGCATGTCGCTATCGAGAGCGAGCCCCTGCGGACGATTGAAGCGCGCCTGCGAAAAGATGCCGTCGCCATCGCCCTGGATGCCGGAGCCGATGGTCTCGATCAATCGTCCGTCGAATGAGCTGACGATGATGCGGTTGTGATTCGAGTCGGCGATGAAGAGGCGCTCGGCAGCCGCGTCGGCGAGCACTTTCCCGGGATACAGCAGCGGACGATCGGCATGGCGCAGGCGCTCGAGCGCGAGCGGCAGCGGCCTGCGATCGATCTCCCCTCTTTCATCAAACACACGAACAACGGTGCGAATCGCGCTGATGAAGCCCTCGAGGTTGCCCTCGCCCATCGCGGTGCCCACGAGGTTGCCGGCGGGATCCACGATGACGCGGGTCGGCCAGGCTTGCACGCCATAGCGGCGCCAGATCACGTGTGCCGAATCATTTGCTACCGGGTGCTCGATCTCGTAGCGCACCAACACCCGCTTGAGGTTGTCGGAACTGCGCTCGTTGGGAAACTTCGGTGAGTGCACGCCGATCACGACCAGCTCGTTGGGAAAGCGCTGCTCGAGCGTTTTCAGATCGCGCAGCACGTGCATGCAGTTGACGCAGCCGTAGGTCCAGAAATCGAGCAGCACCACCTTGCCGCGGAGCTGCGACATCGCAATCGGCGCCGCCACGTTCAGCCATTCGCTGGCGCCATCGAGATCGGGTGCCGCGATTGGACCTTGCGGTTGTTCCTGATCCTCTTCGCTCACCGGTGATGGCCTCGCGTCCACGACTTCAATTCGTCGGCGCGCGACAACGGCAGCTCTTCCTGCAACCAGGAGTCCACCGGCCACGGCAGCCGCCACGTCCAGTTCACGTCGTCTACCACCGCAGGTGTGTTGATTCGATCAGTCCAGCCGAAGACGTCCTGCAGCGGGATTAACGTCAGCGCCGATCCGGCGGCGAGCAACGACTGCAGGATCTCCCGCCGCTTCTCGTCGGTGTCTCCCTCGGGTGTAGAGGCCAGGGGTTCGATGTCGTGAGTGCCGGTGGTTGCGACAGACAGCGCCGGGAACGTCGCGGGATCGATTGGCGGGTGTCCTTCGCGATCCCAGTGGCGCTCCCAACGCAGCACCTTCAATCCGGGCAGGCCCAGCCGCACCATCGATTCGCGCACGAACGGGGGAATCGAGCCGAGATCCTCGGCAAAGACCTCAGGAGCCGGGTCTTGCGGCCTGGAGCTCGAGTCGCCGCGCAGGATCTGCGCAAGTGTTTCGCCAAGCTGGATCTGCTGCGCTTCCTCGGCTGGATCAAAGAACGGCTCGATGCTTTTGTCGAGCGGGCGCACGTACATGCGATAGAGACCGACCAGGTGGTCGATGCGGTAGCCGTCATAGAGGCTCCCGTAGCGGCGCGCGCGGTTGCGCATCCACGTGTAGCCCCACTCTTGCATCACCTCCATGCGCCACGGCGGCAGGCCCCAGTCCTGGCCGGTGGCGCTGAACGCATCGGGCGGCGTGCCAATGGTGCTGTCGAAACGGAATTCGTTTTGTCGCGACCACACGTCGGCGCTGTCGGCAGAAATCATAAACGGCAGATCGCCGAACACGCGGACGGGCCAGGCGCGGCGGCGCGCCTCCGTCCATTGCTCGGCGGCGAGCCATTGGACGTACGAGCAGTACGTGAGCTCGAGTTGTAACGACGGCCGCACCGCCTTGATCGCATCGGGCTCGTGGCGCGCGATCGCATCAGGCCAGTCGGACCAGCGCCGCTCGTCGTGCAGGGCATGCAGCGCGCGAAACAGCGCGTATTCATCCAGCCACCACGCCTGCGTCGCGCAGAAGTGATCGAACCTGATCGATCGTGGCGTTCCGCGTGGCACTTCGATCCGCAGGAATCGATCGAATGCGCGGCGCAGCCAGCGGTCCTTCAAGCGCCGAATCGATCGGTAATCGACGCGCGGCAAGGCCCGCAAGCGGGCGATCTCGGCGCGTTCGGAGCCGTCAAGCGCGTCCTCGCCGCCGATCGCCGCGAAGTCCGGCACCTCGGGCAGCGACAGGTAAATGGGATCGAGCGCCATGGCCGTCATCGCCGAGTACGGCGAGGTCTCGATCGGCGGCATCTCGTTGACTGGCAGGATCTGGATCACCGACTGCCCCGCTTCGCCGAGCCACTGCGCGAACTCAGGCAGGTCGGCAAACTCGCCAATGCCCCAACCATGGCTGGAGGCAAGCGAGAACAACGGGACGACGATGCCGCTTTGCCGTCGCATCAGGAGGGTCCTGCCGCGCGCGCCAGCACGCGCGCAATGGCCTGGTCGAACGCCGCCGGCTCAACGAGCAGGCTGACGACGATGAAAGCTTCGCGAGGAAAATCAAAGAAGTATCCGGGATGCACCAGGACGTCGGCGTTCTCCAGCAGATCGAGGATCAGCATCTCTTCCGGCTCGACGGCGGGAACCTTGATCACAGCCGACCAGCCGCCCTCAACGCGGAGCACGTCAATCGCTGGAAAGCCGGCGGCGTGGGCCCGCAAGGACTCGAGGTTCCGCTTGACGCGCGCCATGATCTGCGCGCGAATGCCGGCGCCGCTCTCGATCAGGTCGGCCGCAGCGGTCTGCACAGGCGTCGACACCGACAGATATGTGTCGGCCACCATCTCGTACGCCGCCAGCATTGCGTCAACCTGATCCGAAGGCCCGCCAAATCCAATCCACCCGAGCTTCAGTTGCGGCAGGCCCGCCGACTTGGAAAGACCGCCAAGGCTGAAGGCGACGACATCACTCGCTGCCAGCACGTGCGTGGCCGCCTCGGCGGGATCGAGCTTGTAGTCGGCAAAGACCTCGTCGCCGATCAACGGCACGCCTCTCTCCGCGGCGATCTCCGCAAGCAACGCCAGGTCGTCTCGATGTAGAAACGAGCCAGTGGGATTGTTCGGCGACACGATCAGGATCGCGCGCGTGCGGTCGCTGACAGCGCGGCGAACCGACGCCATGTCGATCCGCCACTGACCGTGGTACTCGAGCGAATAAGGCACCGCTTCGACACATTCGAGCCGAGTAAGGTGTTCGAAGAGCGGATAACTCGGGTGCGGCACCAGCACGTGATCGCCGGCATCACACAGCAGCTTGAAGAGCAGCGCGTAAGCTTCGCTGGTGCTGGATGTCAGCACGACGCGATCGGCTGAGATGACGATGCCGCGGCGGCGGAAGTCAGCGGCCACTGCCGCTCGCGCGGACCATAGGCCGAGGGGCTGGGGATCGTATTTCACCGACCGGGCGTCGGCCAGCGGGGCCAGTATTTGCTCTGGATACGACAGACCGACACGGGTCGGATTCGACTCCGTCAGGTCGACGATCGAGGCGCCGCTGCGGCGCCTGGCCTGGATCGCCCGCGCCACCGCATTGAGCTCGAGGCTTGAAGGCAGACGCGAAGACGTCATTCAGCGGTTGACCAGCTCGACGCGCTCGATCACATCCCCTTCAAGAATATTGTCAACGACGTCCATCCCGGCGATCACGGTGCCGAACACCGTGTACATGTGATCGAGGCGCGGCGAGTCGATCAGGTTGACGAAGATCTGCGCGTCGCCGGTGTCGCGGCCGCGGGTCGAGATGCCGACCGTGCCGCGATAGTGCAGGCCGACCTCGTCTCGCATGTAATGCGCGTCGCCGGAGTACTCGTTGGCGCCGGGACTGCCGCCCTGGATCACGAAATTCGGCGCGATGCGGTGGAACGTGAGGCCGTTGTAGTACCCCTCGCGCGCGCGGCGGGCGATGCGGATAGCCGTGAGCGGCGCGGCATCCACTTCGAGTCCGATATCGAAGTGACCAAGGCCGGCCATGTGAAACCGCAACGACTTGCCGCGAAGTTCGTTGACCATCGCAGCCGATACGCCAGGCGCGGCGAGCGGCTGCGGTGCCGCCGTGCGCGGCGTACCCGTCCAGACAGTGAGTATCTCGGCCGCCTTGCGCGCGATCGCCGGATCGAAATCGCGCAGATAGGCTTCGAGATTCGCGCTTTGGTCGGTGACGCCATATGCCTGGAGGCGTTCGAGGATGGCCATTCGCGGATCGCGGGAGGTGTCCTTGTGCTCCTTAGTCACGCGCGCCAGCGCCGTCACCAGGTGCGTCGTCGCTTTGGGCGCGAGCGACTTGTCCTCGAGCGCGCGCACCGCGGTCAGGATCAACTGGTAATCGGGACGGGTAAGCGATTCGATCGCGACGGCCGCCGCGTCAGGATGCCGGAGATCGATGAGCGATGTCAGCGCCGCCTCGCGCACGTTGTCGTTGGGATCGACGGCAAGCGTCTTCAGCTCGCCCACCGCGTTCAACACACCCGCGGCACGCGCCGCATACATCCGTACCTGCCACGTCGGATGCTGGGCGAACTTCGGCAGCGCGGTTCGTGCGGCTTCGGGCTGCTGGCGCGCTAACGCCACGAGCGCGTGCGCTGGCGCGTGCCACGCGCGCGGGCGCGTGTCGAGTGATTGCACGAAGGGCAGCAGGGACACCGCGGCCCCGTCCGCAACAGGGCAGGCGGTGCCAAGCTGATCGATCGCCTGGAGACGTACGTGCGGGTCTTGATCGGTCAACGCCGCGGTGACAGGCGCGCAGGATGTCTTCTGCAGCATCCGCCCCCACGATCGCAGCGCTTCGAGCCGGACACGCGGTTCCTTGTCGGCCAGCCCAATCTTGAGGATGCGATCGCGTTCGTCAACGCGCACGTCAGTACCCGCGGCAGCTGCGGCAAACCGGCGCACTTCGGCATCGCTATCGTGCAGTCCCCGCTCGATGACGGAGGTGGTGGCCTGGTTGCCCGTCACGAGCGCGGCCATCGCCAGCCGCCGCGTGATTGCCGATCGCGGATCGGATGCCGGCCGCTGCGCCGTCGCCGCCCACCGCAACAGGTCCCACGTTCGCTCGCTGAGCGGCGGCAACTTCTTGGCGCGCACCGTGCGCGCCAGCGATTCGAAGCCGCGGGTGGCGCCAACCACCGCCGCGGTCTCAATCTCGTTCAGCGAATCCGGCGATGGCAACCCGGTCAGTAACACCGCTTCGGTGTCCGTCACTTGGGCTGCGGTGTCATACGACAGCCGGCCGAGCGCGGCCGCGATCTCACCCCAGGATTCCCACGTGTTCAGCGACGCGTCGGTGGCCGCGCGCGTCAACAGCAGCTTTTGCACTTCCGCAACGGCCGCCGGCGTCCGCGCCATCTGCGCCAGCGCGTTGGCGGCTTCGGCGCGAATCCCCACGCCGTCATTCAGTGCCGGCGCGATCAGCGGGATCATCTCCGGCCGTTCCATGCGCCCGATCGCCCGCACGGCCGTTCGGCGCCCGCCGCCTTTGAGCCCTTCGAGCAACGGCGCCATGCCGGCATCGGTCGTCGGCCGCGCGTCCTCGGCCTGCAGCATGCGTTCCTGCAGCGACTGCGCTTCAACGGCAGTAGCGCACAAGATGAAAACAATCAGCAGTTTCTTCATCGCATTTACGTGTTTCGTAAAAGGGAAGCAGGTTCCCTTTTACGTCATCCGCGCGTACTCGAGCATTTGCGAGGTGAGGTCGCACGGATATGAAATCTTGACATCGGTAATGACGCCGGCGTCATCGGTCACCGCTTCCAGCCGCGGCATCACGAAGCCGGTATAGGACGACAGCTTCAGGTGATCGACTCGCGCGACGACTTCGTCGCGCATGTCGGGATCGAAGTGCACGCCGTAGGTCTCGAACAGCTCCTTCGCCGCAACGTAGTCACCCTCCGACTTGATCCGCTGCACTTCCTTCAGCAGCCGCGCCACGCCGCTCCGGAACGCATCGGTGTTGGTGACCACGAAGTAGGTCTTCGCATCTCTGCGACGCACCTCGATGGCCTTGGTGTTGGCCAGCAGCCAGTGCACAATCGCCTGGCGATTGCGCATGTGATCTTCTTCGAGCTGCGAGCCTTGCCGCACGCGGCGCAACTGCACCAGCGCGTTGCGCGCGTAGGCTTCGTACTCCGTCTGCACGATCGCCTGTTGCTCATCGGCGCTGAGCAGCCCGATCCGCGCCAGATACGGATCGGCCACGTAATAGAGCGCGACAAGGTCGGCGCGCGTCTCCTCGAGCGCCGAATACTGCTCCTTCAGCAGATCCTGAGGCGTGACGCTGATGTGCTCGGCCATGCGGCCGGAGCCATGACCCAGCACTTCATGAATCTCCGTCGTCAATTCGCCGGCAAACGCGCCCCACCGCTTGGCGCGCTCCACCTCGGCATCGTCCCACGCAAACTCCTGCCGGTAGCTGTCGGGCAGCGCGCGCTCGTAGGCATCGAGGACGTTCGACAGCGATACTGACTTGCTGCCGTATTTCTCACGAATGCGTTGATCGTTCGGCAGGTTCACGCCAATCGGCGTAATCGGTCCGGAATCGCCTGCTTCAACCACGACTTCGATCGCCTGCGCCGACACGCCCTGCACCCGCGGCTTGCGGTACGTCGGATCGATC
>DASVFC010000188.1:0-4312 GCA_036380235.1 Vicinamibacterales bacterium | reverse complement strand
CGGCCGGGTTGGCAGGGTCGACGCCGAACAGCAGCGCCTGCATCGATCGACCGGCGGCGTAGGCCAGCGCGGTGCCGATCGCGATGCCCAGCACGGCCATCAGCGCGCTGCGGCCCATGATCATCGACATGATGTCGCGCGAGGTGGCGCCAAGGGCGATGCGGACTCCGATCTCGCGCGATCGCGCGCGGACGGTGAAGGCGAGCAGCCCGTGAATGCCAATCGCCGCGAGCAGGAAGGCGGCGACGGCAAATGCGCCGAGCACGCGGACTTGCACTACCCGCGGCTCGGTCTCCGCGGCGACCACGTCCTCGAGCGTCCGGATGTTGATGATCGGGAGTTGCGGGTCGGCAGTGTTGATGATGCGGCGCACCGAGGGCACCAGCGAAGCCAGCGGCGCGCGCGAGCGAATGGCCAGATCTTGCGGCACGTAAAAACCCGGTTGACCATCCGTGAACTGACTGTTGGCGACGTAGACCTGCGGCTCGCTCTCGCGTTCGAGACCCCTGACTCGAATGTCGCGAACCACACCGACGATCGTCCGAACCTTGAACGCGATCGCGAATTGCTGCCCGATTGGATCACGCTCCGGGAAGTACAACCTGGCAAACGACTCGCTCACCACCGCCACGTCCGGCGTGCTGGTCGTGTCGGCGTCGCTCACGTCGCGGCCACGAACGACCGGTATTCCGATCGTGGCAAAAAATCCGGGAGTGACGTAGCGGAAGCTGGCGCGTCTCTGGTCCGACGGATCGAACGGCGCAAACCGCTGCGATGACGTCGCGTCGGGCACGGTCGACAACACCTCCCACACGCCGCCCCGCATCACCATTGGCAGGAAGCTGATGTAAGCAGCGCTCTCAACCCCGGGCAGGGCTTGCACGTCCGCCAGCACGCGGTCGTAAAACGCCGCGCGGGTGACGGCGCGTTCGTACTTCGGCCGCGGCAGCGAGGTGCGCATCGTGACCACGTTCGCCGCGGTAAAACCGGGATCTACGTTCTGCACCTTCCACAGCGCTTGCGTCAGCAAGCCGACGGTAACCAGCAGCACCATGGTGGCGACGATTTCGGCGACGACCAATGCGGTCCGCGTGCGTTCGGTGCTGCGGCTCGAGCCGCCACGGGCGCCGTCCTTCAACGCCGCTCCGTCCGTCTTCTTACACACGCGCAAGGCTGGGAGCACGCCGAATGCGATGCCGGTGGCAACGGTCAAGGCGAGCGCTCCCGCGAGCATCCGCAGATCGATCGAGGGAACTTCAGCGATTGGCAGCGCGGTTGGCACGAGCCGCACCAGCACGGGGGTCGCGGCGATGGCGAGCACGATTCCCAGGCCGCCGCCGGCGGCCGCGATGACCAGGCTGTCGGTGAGCATCTGGCGCACCAGCCGATCGACACTGGCACCAACAGCGGCACGAATCGCGAACTCGCTGCGGCGGGCGAGGGCGCGCGACATCAGCAGATTCGCGAGGTTGGTGCACGCCACCAGCAGCACACAAATCGAGGCGCCGACCAGCCCGAGCAGCATCATGCGCGATTGCCAGGAGACCTGCTCGCGGAACGGGGCGAGCGTGACGCTCTTGCCAGACAGTTCGGCCGGGTAGGCCAGCGCGAGCTGCGCGGCGATGGTCCGCATCTCCGCACGGGCATCGTCAATCGACCGGCCGGGTTTGAGGCGGCCCATCACTTCGAGCATCTGGTTGGTGCGGTCGACGTCGCTGCCGCTGGTGTTGAATCGGAGCAGCCGCCAGAAGTCGCGGTTGCGGGAAGGGAAGTGAAAGTCCGCAGGCATCACGCCGACGATGACGTAGGCGCGATCGTCGAGCGTCAGCGTTTGTCCGAGCACGTTGCCGGCGGCGCCAAAGCGCGTTCTCCACAAACGATCGCTGATGACAATCGGGCGTTCCTCACTCTGCTCGTCGGAGGCCGTGAACACGCGGCCGAGGGCGGCCGGGCGTCCGAGCATGCGGAACACTCCAGGTCCCACCGCGGCTCCGGAGACCTGCACGGGTTCACCGTTGCCGACTAGGCTGCCCGAAGTACCGGTGTAGGCTTCGAGCGTCTCGAAAACCGTAGTCATGCGCTGCCAGTCGCGGAAGTTCGGTGGCGACGGTTCCATTCGCGGGTAACCGCGCGAGGAGTGATCCTCCCACACCTTCACGAGGCGGTCGGGCTCGGGGAACGGCAACGCCCGCACCAGCACATGATCGGCCACCGCAAATGTTGCGGTGGTTGCGCCAATGCCGATTGCGGCCACCAGGATCGCGGTCGCAGCGAAGCCAGGGGTTCGCAGCAGCGATCGCACGGCATAGCGAACGTCCTGTTTCGTCAGGTCGCCATGCACCTGCGCGGCATTGATGACAGTGTCGATCACGGCGCGAAGGAGCAGCTTGCTGCGGCCGAAGGAGGAAGCATCCCGCCAGTCGCGCGCGAAGTCCTTTTCCATTTCGGCGCCGTACTCGGCGCGAAATGATCGCGGATAGAGGCGCAGCAGGACGCGATAGATCGCCATCTATGCCTTCCTGGCGTGGAAGCCGCTGGCGCGGGCCAGCCTGACGAGCTCGTGCAACCGGTTGGCCTCGGCGCGCGCGACCGCGCGTCCAAACGCGGTGATCCGGTAATACCGCCGGCGCTCATCGTCGAGCTCCGGGGCCGGCCGCTCGTTGATCTCGACGATCAGGTCGTCATCGAGCATCCGCTGGATCGAGCGGTAGAGCGTGCCCGGGCTGAGGCGGACCTCGCCGCCGGTCCGGCTGAGAACTTCCCGGATGATGCCGTAGCCGTGACGATCCTCGTCGGCGAGCGCCATCAGGATGTGGAAAACCGCGGGTTGCAGCGGCAGCAGGGACTCGGCGTTGCGGTCGTCAGCCATGGTCAAGGACATTATATCCACTGTGGATATACATACAGTGGATATAGACGGAGCCTGGCCGGGAAAAGTTGCTGGCCCTAGCGGGCCGGTTTCGACTGCACCGTAACCTTGTGGCCGCGGATCTTCGTTCGCTTCAAAGCGGCGACGACCTCGTCCGCAACTTCTTCCGGAACCTCGGCCAGCGAGTAGTCGTCGTGAATCTTGATCGCGCCTATTAACGACGAGGAGATGCCTGCCTCACCCGCGATAGCACCAACAAGGTCGCCGGGCCGGATGCCCTCCTCTTTGCCAACGCTGATGCGCAACAGCCGCAGTGCGCCGTCGGGTTGGCGCGCCGCACGCGCCGGTTCATCGCCGGCCGGTGCCGGTGCGCGCTCAGCGCCGTCGCCCGCAATGAGGATGGCCGCCGCCGCAACATCGAGCACGTCGAGCTCTTCGGCGAGCGACTGAATCAACCCGCGCGCCTCTTCCAATCCTCCCTGGGCAACACGGCTGCGCAGTGATTCCTTGAGCGCTTCCATGCGGCGTTGCCGCAGATCCGACTCGCTCGGCAGCCGCCCGATCTCGATCTTCTGCTTGGTGAGCCGCTCGATGTTCTTCAGGAAGCGTTGCTCGCGTGGTTCGGCAAGCGTGATCGCGACGCCCTCGCGGCCGATGCGACCGGTGCGGCCGATGCGGTGGATGTAGACCTCGGCTGCGGACGGCAGGTCGAAGTTGATCACGTGCGAGACGTGTTCGATATCGAGTCCTCGCGCGGCGACGTCGGTAGCCACCAGGATTTCGATCTTCTCTCCACGGAACAACTGCATCACGCGATCGCGCTGTTTCTGCATCATGCCGCCGTGCAGCGCCTGCGCCACGAAGCCGTGCGCATTCAGGGTGTCCGTCAACTCGTCGACCTCGATGCGCGTGCGGCAAAACACGATGGCCGACTTCGCGCTCTCGAAATCGAGGATGCGGCCGAGAGCATCGATCTTCTGCCGGCGCCCGACGATGTAGACGACCTGGCGGACGCGCGGCAGTTTGCCGGCGGCGCGCTTCTCCTGTGCGATTTGCACCCGGGTCGGGTTCTTCAGATGCCGCCCGGCGATGCTGAGAATTCGCGGCGCGAACGTCGCCGCGAAGAGTGCCGTCTGCCGCGCCGATGGCGTCTCGGCGATGATGGCGTCAATGTCCTCGGCAAACCCCATGTCGAGCATCTCGTCGGCCTCATCGAGCACCAGCACCTCGACCTTGGACAAGTCGAGCGTGGTGCGGCGGAGGTGATCGAGCGCTCGTCCGGGCGTGGCGACGATGACTTCGGCGCCGCGGCGCAGCGCGCGAATTTGATGATCCATCGGCGCGCCGCCGTAGAGCGGAACCACCGTCAGCTGACTGCCTTTCGCGTATTTGTGCAGCGCCTCGGCTACCTGCATGGCGAGCTCGCGCGTCGGCACCAGCACG
>DASVFC010000187.1:0-5846 GCA_036380235.1 Vicinamibacterales bacterium | reverse complement strand
CCGACGGAGGCGCGCGAAATCGGCGGCGATCACTACCGATCGAGTGCCACCTACCTGACGCAGGCGTATCCGAAGCGCACTGACGGCGCCGACGTCGAATGCGGCGTCTCGATGGATCAGCTGTACGCACAAAGGTTTGGCCAGGACACGCCGCTGCCGTCGATGCAACTGTGCATCGAGCCGGTCGATCAATCCGGTGGCTGCGGTTATGGTTATTCGTGCGTCTACACCGACGCCATCAGCTGGGCGGCGCCCAACAAGCCGTTGCCGATGATCCGCGATCCGCGGGTGGTGTTCGATCAGATGTTCGGCGTGTTCGGCTCTGGCGCAACAGCCGCAGAACGCCGCCTGCGCCGGGCAGAAGACCTCAGCATCCTAGATTTCGTGCAGGAGTCTACGCGTCGCCTCACCTCGCAGCTGGGCCCTGGCGATCGCGCGCGCCTGTCGGATTATCTCGATAGCGTCCGCGAGGTCGAACGTCGCATCCAGTCGGTAGAAGCGCGCAATGGCAGCGGCGACCCGCGGGAGCTGCCGGCCGCCCCGCCAGGTGTGCCGGATTCATTTGCGGACCACGTCAAGCTGATGATCGATCTGCAAATGCTGGCGTTCCGATCAGACATCACCCGCGTCTTTTCATTCAAGCTTGGCCGCGATACTTCCAACCGCGTTTATCCGGAGAGCGGGTCGACCGGTGCGTTCCACATCGTGTCGCATCACAGCGAGAAACCTGAACGGATCGAGGAGCTGTCCCGAATCAACGAGTATCACGTGCGCAGCACGCTGCCGTACTTGCTGCAACAGCTCGAACAATCAGCCGATCAATCCGGGTCAATGCTGGATAATGCCCTCGTCATCTACGGATCACCGATGGGTAACCCCAATCAACACAACCACAAGCGCGTGCCCTTCCTCGTCGCCGGTCATGGCGGCGGCGCAATCAAGGGCGGCACGCACATCATGGCCAGGAGGGCGACGCCATTGGCGAACGTGATGCTCAGCCTGCTGCACGTACTCGGCCACGACGACCTGATCAGCTTCGGCGACAGCGAAGGAACGTTCGCGTGGGAATAGTTCGTCATGCGCTTCGCACCATCAGCCGCATGCCCGGCCTTGCGGCGGTGGTGGTGCTCTCGCTCGGCGTCGGCATCGGGTTGAACACCGCTGTGTTCTCGTGGATCCAGGCGGTAGTACTGAAACCGATTCCAGGCGTCGGAAACAGCGGCAGCTTTTATCACCTCGAGCCGAAGTCCGATACCGGCTCGTATCCCGGCATGTCGTGGGCCGAGTATCGCGACCTGCAATCGCGCATGCAGGCGATCGATCAGATGATCGCCTTCCGCATGGCGCCGCTCAATGTCGGAGAGCCGGGTCGCACCGAGCGGACCTACGCTTTGCTCGTATCAGGAAACTATTTTCCGGGGCTCGACCTGCAACCCGCCGCCGGACGACTGATTCGACCTGACGAAGCGGACGTTGCCGGAGCCGAACCGGTGGTGGTGATCTCGCACGACTACTGGCAAACACGGTTCGCGGGCAGTCCCACCGCGATCGGCCAGACGCTGCAGGTCAACGACAACCTGCTGACCATCGTTGGCGTCACGCCTGAGGGTTTCCAGGGCACCGTGATGGGGCTGCAGTTCGATCTTTGGGTGCCGGCGACGCTTGCACCCGTCGTTTTTTCGGGATCGACGGAGCTCGAGGCTCGCAGCCAGCGTGGCTACTCGGCGATCGGCCGGCTGCGCGACGGATCAACTGAGGCGCAGGCGGCAACGCAGCTCGCCGGTGCGATGAGCGAGCTGGCAGCGGCGTTTCCCGAGAGCAATGGTCGCATCACCGGTGAGCTGCGTCCCTTCTGGAAGGCGGCGCGCGGTCCCCAGATGATGTTCGTGATGGCGCTGGGCGTGCTGCAGGCGGTGATGCTGCTGGTGCTCCTCGCGGTCTGCGGCAACACGGCCAACCTCGTTCTCGCGCGCGCAAGCACCCGCTACAAGGAAGTCGGCGTTCGACTCGCGCTTGGCGCCGGGCCTGGCAGCGTGATCAGGTTGATGCTGATCGAAAACCTGCTGCTTGGGTTGATGGGCGCCGCCCTCGGCGTGTTGATCGCGTGGTGGGGCACTGAAGCGCTGCGCGCGATGCCGCCGTACGGCGCGTTTCCGGTCCGCTTTCAAACCAGCCTCGACGGCCTCGGCCTGCTCTTCGCAGTGCTGCTGGGCATTGGCAGTGGCCTGTTGTTCGGCGCGGCTCCAGCGCTGCAGCTCGGCCGCGTCGATCCGCAGCGGGCTTTGCGCAGCGGCTCGAGAAGCTCCGGACGCAGCGCCATTCGCGATGGCCTGATGGCGCTGCAATGTGCGCTGGCGTTGCTGGTATTGGTCGTTGCCGGCCTGTTCTTCCAGGGCTTCGTCGAGAGCCGCGACACCAATCCGGGCTTCAAAATCGACGGCTTGATGATCGCGACTTACGATCTCGGCCCGCTTTCGCCAACCGATCAATACGCGCGGCAGTTCGCGGCCGACTTGCTGGATCGATTGCAGCGGGTTGCGTCGGTGGAATCCGCCGCGCTGGCCAACGCCATGCCGCTCGACATTCACGGTCTGCCGATGCGCCAGTTCACGCTCGAAGGCCGCGCGCAGACCACCGCACAGGCGGAGAGCGCGTTGAGCAACATCGTCTCGCCCGGCTACTTCCAGACGATGGGCATTGCGATTGTGGCCGGCAGTGATTTCGCGCCGCTAGCGGACGCGACGATGCCGCCGCAGGTGGTCGTGAATGAGGAGTTTGTCCGCCGTTACGTCGCGCCGGCCGATCCGCTGGGGCGGCGGCTGCGTAGCGGCGACATCACCTACACCATCGCCGGGGTAGTCAAGGACTCGACCTACGACGCCTTCGGCGAGCCGCCAACACCGGCGTTCTTCATGTCATGGCGTGATCGGCCGCGCTGGCTGGGTGAAGTGCACGTGCGCGCGCGACCCGGCTCCGAAACGCTGCTAGCCTCGGAAATTCAGCGGGCGGTGCGCGAGCTCAACGCCGCTTTGCCGCTCTACAACGTGCGCACCATGGCGGAGCACGTCGAGCGTAATCTGTTCCTGCGCAAGATCCCGGCGCGGATGTTCCTGGTGATCGCGCCGCTGCTGCTGGCGCTGGTTGCCATTGGCATCTACGCGGTGATCAGCTATTCCGTTTCGCAGCGCACGACCGAAATCGGCGTGCGGATCGCGCTCGGCGCCACTTCCGACCGCGTCGTCCGCCAGATCGTCAAGGAAGGCGTGATCGTCGCGGCTGCAGGCCTGTTCCTCGCCTGGATGATCGCCGGCATGTTGCAGATGCACCTCTTTCTCGGCGGTCCTGATGCCTGGGTCATCCTGACGATCGTGCCGATGGTGCTGCTCGGCGTCGCCGCCGTCTCATGTTGGCTACCGGCCCGCCGCGCCACAATGGTCGATCCCATCGTCGCCTTGCGCGCCGAATAAAAAAGGCGGGCCCGTCGGCCCGCCTTCCTCATCCTGATCCCTGATCCCTGATCCCTGATTCCTGATCCCTGCTCCCTGCTAATCCTGATCCGTGATTGCTACCCGATCATCACCTTGCGCGGATGCTGCGAGTTGTCCTCGAGGAACGTCTTCTTGTTGGCCAGCTCCTGCTCCGTCGGCTGCACCTTGCCGTTCGCGTCGATGACGCGTGACACGATCGTGTGCTCACCCGCGGTCGCGTTCGGCCAGTCGAAGTGGTACAGCTTCCAGCCATACTTCGCGGTGGTGGCGGGATCGGCCTTCGCCGCCATCCACTGGCCCTCGTCCACCTTCACTTCCACGCTCTTGATCGGCGTGCCGTCGTTGAGCACGATGACGGTGGCCTTATGGGCGTTGCCGTTCTTGGTGACGCGCGCGACGAACGACTTCAGGTTGAGATGCGTGATGCCGGTCTCGACCCACTTCATCTCGCCGTTGATCATTTCGCCCTTCAGCGTGCGATACCAGTGCGTCTGGAACTTGCCCATGTAGGGATCCTGCTGGGCGACGATCTCCGACAGCCACTTCACGTTCGGCGCGCCATACCAGCCCGGCACAATCAGCCGCAGCGGAGCGCCCTGGTGCCTGGTCAGCGGTTCACCATTCAGCGCGTAGGCGAGGAACGGCGCCGGCTCGGTAGCGAGGGCGCGGGCGCGCGGCAGGCTGCGTCCGTACTGCTGTTCGACGTCGAAGTTGTTGCCGCGGAACGCCACCGTCTCCTTGCCGCGATCGGCGCCGAAGAACACGATCTCGTGCGCGTCGGTTTTCAGCCCCGCCTTGTCGAGCACCGTCTTCAGCGGCACGCCGGTCCAGCGCCCGTTGCCGATCAGCCCCTGCACCGGACGGCGGTTGCCCGAGCATTCGAAGCCGGCGATCAGCTCCTGGTTGCCCATCTTGCGAAGCTCATCGAGCGACAGCGTGAGCGGGGAATTGACCTGTCCCGACACCTTCAGGCGAAACGCTGCCGCGTCGATTTCGGGATGACCGTAATGCTGCGTGGTGAAGAACTGATCCTTCGGCGTGAACGGCCCCGCGAGAGCCCGGGTATCGAACAGGCGCCGATCCGGAGCCGGGTTCGGGTTGAAATTCTGGTGCGAGTCGGTGAACGGCACCACGGTCTCGCCCTGCGCCAGGGCGGGAAGAATCCAGTCGAAGTTTGCCGCGGCGCCCAGCGCTGCCGCCGCAAGGCCAGTCTTCATCACTTCACGACGCGACATTTCGTTAGCCACAGCGGCTCCTTCTCAAGGCAAAGGGCGGGACCAGCCCCGCCCTTTTTCGATGCTTAATCTTTTAACTTCTAAATTTCTATTAGCACGTGACGCAGCGATTATTGTTCTTCGAACCGAGCTTCATCAGCAGCGCAATCGTTTCCGGGATCGCCGACAGGCGCTGCACCGGACCGTTGGCCATGTCTGCCGTGGTCTGGCCGCTGCGTGCGACGGCCTTGACGTCGGCACCCTTGCTGACGAGATACAGGATCATCTCGTTGTCGCCGCGCGCCGCAGCGTGATGAAGCGGCGTGTAACCGTCGTTGTCGCGCTCGTTGACGTTGGCACCGAGCTCTTCGACGAGATATTTCACCGCCGCGAGCCACGCGCCCGGCGCATGACGATGCGCGTTGCCGGCGAAGCCTTCGCCGTACTCAACGCCGGTGGCAGCGTGAATCGGGAACGCGCCCGGGCCGCCGTACGGAATCGGCGGCGCATCGTACTTCTCCATTCCCTGATCGGCGGTCGGCATGACCGCGCCACCCGCTCCCTGCGGCGCGCCCTCGGGACCGCGGCGGATGCGCTCACGCGGCGCGGTGGTCGGAATATTTGCATCGGCGCCGTAAGCAACGAGCAGCTTCATCGCCATCACGTCGACGCCGTAAGCCGCGCGCCAGAACGCCGTCGAGCCCGTCGTGTCGGCGAGGCCGCAGTTGCGGTTGCCGCAGCCGGTGTAGACCAGATACCACGGGTGCGAGGCGATGCGGTGATTCGGGTCGGCGCCCTTGTCGAGCAGCGCCTGCATCACCTCGAGATAGGTGTGCTTCTGCAGCTCCATCTCCTGCGGCTGCGGGAAGCGCGTGCGCGGCTGCCACATCGTGTTGACGGCGGCCCACAGCGGCGACACGCCGTTGTTGCTGGCGGCGATGTTCGGATCGGCGCCGCGCTTGATCAGCAGCATCGCCATGTCGAACTGGCCGTTGATGACGGCGGTCAGCAGCGGGCTGGTGTTATCGCCCGTCTGGGCCTTGTTGATGTCGGCGCCGCCGTCGAGCAGCGCTTCGGCCGATGCGATGTAGCCCTGGCGCGCCGCGTGCAACAGCGCCGTCATGCCGCCCTTGGCCGACACGGG